>NZ_JBFUKA010000003.1:0-97452 GCF_056401085.1 Nocardioides sp. P4_G4 | reverse complement strand
CCACGACCCGGGTGGAGTGCTCGTCGCGGCTGGCCACGTGGTAGTCCAGCTCGAGCTGGTGGCCGCGGTCGATGGCCTGCTGCAGCACCGGCACCAGCTCGCTGCCGGGCTCGGGGGTGGCCTCGACGTGCACGCGCTCGGCGGCGGCCGTCTGGCCGGCCGCCTCGAACTTGGCCAGCGTGCGGCGTACGACGTCCCGGGTCTCCGGCGCCGCGCTCTGGGCCAGCGCCCGGAGCGCCACGACGAGCGCGGCCGCCTCCGAGGGGGCGAAGCTCACCGGGCGGGCGAGGTAGTCGGCGTTGTCGACCCGGATGATCCGCTCGCCCTCGAGGGCGTCGAGGTCGACGTTGATGAGGTCGTCGGGGTAGCCGCCGGGCAGGCCGCACATGAACAGGACGCGCAGGTCCCGGTCGAGCTGCTCGGGGTCGACGCCGAGCGCCACGGCCGCGTCGACGAGGCGCACCTCGCCGCGGGAGTGCAGGTAGGGCACCAGCGCCAGCAGCCGCGCCACCTGCTCGCGGGCGGCGTGCACGACGGGCTTGTCGGCGTCCCCGCTCATCGCTCCACCTCCTGGCGGTCGAGGACCCCCTGCAGGCGAGCCAGCACGTCGGCACGCAGCTCCTCGGGCGCCTCGACGACCACCGACGCACCGTAGGTGAGCACCTCGGAGGCGAGGTCGGACCCGGGGCCCGTGATCACCAGGCGGTCCCAGCCGCTCTCCGCGTCCGGACCGTCGACATCCTCCTCGACGCGGCTCGCCCGGCGGCGCAGGCCCACCCCGGCACGCTGGCGCACCAGCACGGTGGCCTCGACGTCGGGGGTGCGGGGAGCGAGGTTGGCGGCGATGGCCGAGACGTCGGTGCCGGCGGGGACGTCGTACGCACCGGCCTTGCCGATGCCGCTCACCTTGCCCAGCACCCGCGAGAGCCGGAAGACCCGCTCGGCGCCCCGGTCGACGTCGTGGCCCACGACGTACCAGCGACCGGAGGTGCGGACCACGCCCCACGGCTGCAGCCGCCGCTTGCGGGGCTGCTCCCCAGGACGCTGGTAGTCGAAGGTGACGACGCGGCGCTTCTGGGTGGCGTCCCAGAAGGCGTCGAAGGCGGGCTCCTCGGCGCGCAGGCTGGGGGGCACCAGGTCGAGCCGGGCGGCGTCGACCTCGACGCCCTGGGCGGTGAGCTTGCGCATCGCCTCGGTCGTACGTCGCGCCAACGTCGCCTGCTCCCACGCCCGGGCCGCGATGCCCAGTACGGCTGCCTCGTCGGCCTCGAAGCGGATCTGGGGCAGTGCGGAGGTGTCGGCGGAGATGCGGTAGCCGGGCTCGTCGTCGAAGAACGCGTCCAGCGACCCGACCTCGATCACCACCCCGAGCTCGCGCAGGTCGTCCTTGTCGCGCTCGAAGGCCTTCTCGAAGGCCTCGTCACCCCGCGCGGTGTCGGGGTACTCGGCGTAGTGGGCGCGCCGGATGTCCTGCTTGGGCACGAACCGGGTCTGCGCGAGCAGCATGATGTAGAGGTTGAGCAGGCGCTCAGCCTTGTCGCTCGCCATCGTGCCTCCCCCTCATGTCGGACGCTGCGCTCGGACGCTGCGTCCGGCCGCCCCGGTGCGGCCGGACCGAGTCTGCCTGTCGGATCAGGCCGCGCCGAGGATGTCGACCACGAAGAACAACGTGTCGGTGCCCTTGATGCCGGCCTGCTCGTTGCCGGCCTCGCCGTAGCCGAGCTCCGGCGGGATCGACRGGATGACCCGCGACCCGACGGTCTGGCCCACGAGCGCCTGGTCCCAGCCCTTGACGACCGCGCCGGTGCCGATCGGGAACGACGTCGGCTGCTTGGAGTAGGACTCGTCGAAGGGCTTCTTGGCGTCGTAGACCTGGCCGAGGTAGTCGACCGCGATGGTCTGACCCTTCTCCACGACCGGGCCGTCGCCCTTGATGAGGGTGGTGTCGAGCAGGTTCTTGCTCGGCTTGTTGGCCTCGCTGAAGTCGAGGCCGGTGATCGTGCCGCCGTCCTCGACGAGCGTGGGGGCCCACTTGGCCGGCTCGCGCTCCTCGCCGCTGGGCTCGTTGGCCACCTTGCCGAGCAGGTCGACGATGATGACCAGGCCGTCCTGGTTGCCGATGCCGAGCTGGGGGTTGCCGGTCTCGCCGTAGGTGTCCGCGGCGCTGGCCACGACCGCGACGCGGGAGCCGACGGTGTGGCCCTCGATGGCCTCCTGGAACGGCTTGCCGAGGTCGGCGTACGTCAGCAGCTCGGGGGCCTTGGCGTCGTAGGTGCTGAACGCCTTCTCCTGGGTGAAGCCGTTGCCCATCCAGATGTGGGCGAAGACGTTGTCGCCCTCGCCGAGCTCCTCGCCGTCGCCCTCGGTCAGGACCTTCGTCTCGATGCCGTCGGGGTCGACCTCCTCGTCGAAGGTGACCTTGGGCTCCTTGCCCGGGTCGCCCGAGACGCTGAACGCGTCGAGAGCGGCGCCGGAGGACCCGCCGTCGTCGTCACCGCAGGCCGCGAGGCCCATGGTGGAGAGCAGCAGGATCCCGCCCACGGCGGCGAGGCGGGTACGGCGGGTGCGGGTGGTGCGGGGGCGAGACACGTTCGGCCACCTTCTCGAGTCGGTGCAGGAGGTCGTCCTGGACGGAGCGGTCACCCTATCCGGCGTCTCTGAAGGAGTGCTGAGGCAGGCTCACATGCCGTCGATGAGGCGCTGCACCCGCTCGTCGTAGGCCTTGAAGGGGTCCTTGCAGAGCACGGTGCGCTGCGCCTGGTCGTTGAGCTTGAGGTGCACCCAGTCGACGGTGAAGTCGCGACGACGCTCCTGGGCCTTGCGGATGAACTCGCCACGCAGCCGGGCCCGGGTGTTCTGCGGCGGGACGCTCTTGGCCTCGAAGATCTTGAGGTCGGTGGTCACCCGCGCGACCGCTCCACGCTTCTCGAGCAGGTAGTAGAGCCCCCGCCCGCGGTGGATGTCGTGGTAGGCCAGGTCGAGCTGGGCGACCCGCGCGTGGCCCAGCGGCAGGCCGTGCTTGGCGCGGTAGCGGTCGATCAGCTTCCACTTGATGACCCAGTCGATCTCGCGGTCGACGAGGCCGAGGTCGTCGGACTCGATCGCCTTGAGCCCGCGCTCCCACAGGTCGAGGGCCTGCTCGATGAGCGGCGTGCTGATCTGGCGGCGGTCGACGAAGTCGCGCGCCTTGCCCAGGTACTCGGCCTGGATGTCCAGGGCGCTGGCCTCACGGCCGTTGGCGAGGCGGATCTTGCGGCGACCCGTGACGTCGTGGGAGATCTCACGGATGGCGCGGATGGGGTTCTCCATCGTGAGGTCGCGCATCACCACGCCCTCCTCGATCATCCGCAGCACCAGGTCGCACGAGGCGACCTTGAGCATCGTGGTCGTCTCGCTCATGTTGGAGTCGCCGACGATGACGTGCAGGCGGCGGTACTTCTCCGCGTCCGCGTGCGGCTCGTCGCGGGTGTTGATGATGGGACGGCTGCGCGTGGTCGCGCTGGAGACGCCCTCCCAGATGTGCTCGGCACGCTGCGAGACGCTGTACGACGCCCCGCGCGGGGTCTGCGTGACCTTCCCGGCCCCGACGATGATCTGCCGCGTCACCAGGAACGGGATCAGCACGTCGGCGAGCTGGCTGAACTCACCCGCGCGGCCGACGAGGTAGTTCTCATGGCAGCCGTAGGAGTTGCCGGCCGAGTCGGTGTTGTTCTTGAAGAGGTAGATGTCGCCGGCGATGCCCTCGTCGTGCAGCCGCTGCTCGGCGTCGAGGAGCAGCCCCTCGAGCACCCGCTCCCCCGCCTTGTCGTGCGTGACCAGCTCGGCGATGTCGTCGCACTCGGGAGTCGCGTACTCCGGGTGGCTGCCGACGTCGAGGTAGAGACGGGCGCCGTTGCGCAGGAAGACGTTGGACGAGCGACCCCAGCTCACGACCTTGCGGAAGAGGTAGCGGGCCACCTCGTCAGGGCTCAGCCGACGCTGCCCCTTGAACGTGCACGTGACGCCGTACTCGTTCTCGATCCCGAAGATGCGCCGGTCCATGTCCCCACCCTAGGGCGCGGACCCACACCTGCGGGTCGTCCCGGCGAAGGACACGCAGGACTCCCCGCCGGTGGTGGGGCCGGACGGCTCAGGACGACGTGCCACCCGGGTCCGACGGCGGGGTCTCGGGCGGGGCGACCGGGGGTGCGACGGGCGGCGCGACAGGGGGCGCGACCGGCTGCTGCGCGGGCTCCCCGGTGACGGGGTCCTCGAGGGGCGGTGTGCCCCCGCTGACCTGGTCGGTGGGGTCGGCCGGGTCGTCGACCGACGGCACGGTCGGAGGTGTGGCGCCCCCGGCGTCCTCGGGACGGGGCTCGTCGGACCGGGCGGGTCCCCGCTCGCCGAGCAGCTCGACGAGGCGGGACTCGCGCAGCCGCACGAACTTGCGGGGCTGCGGACGGGAGCGCTCCAGCACCGCGACCTCGAGGTTCTCGGTCGAGATCACCCGGTCGTCGGTCTCGCTGTGCCCGAGGGCCGCCACGGCCAGTCGTACGGCGTCCTGGAGGCTCGCGCCGTCGGCGTAGTGCTCGCGCAGGTGGCCGGCCACCACGTCGGCGGCACCGCCCATCACGGCGAAGCCGTGCTCGTCGGCGACCTGGCCGTCGTAGGTGAGGCGGTAGACCTGGTCGTCGGCGGGCGACTCCCCCACCTCGGCCACGAAGATCTCCACCTCGTACGGCTTCTCGCCACCCGAGGAGAAGATGCTGCCCAGCGTCTGCGCGTAGGCGTTTGCGAGCCCACGGCCGGTCACGTCGCGGCGGTCGTAGGCGTAGCCGCGCATGTCCGCGAGCCGGACACCCGCGATGCGCAGGTTCTCGAACTCGTTGTAGCGCCCGACGGCCGCGAAGGCGATCCGGTCGTAGATCTCCGAGACCTTGTGCAGCGCCTGGGAGGGGTTCTCGGACACGAACAGGATGCCGTCGGCGTACTGGATCACGACGACCGAGCGGCCGCGCGCGATGCCCTTGCGCGCGAAGTCCGCCCGGTCCTTCATCAGCTGTTCCGGGGAGACGTAGAAGGGGGTGCTCATGGGTGCTCCTCAGCTCAGGTCAGGGCGGCGGCGGGGCCGTCGGGCCGCTGCATGCGCGCGGCGATGATCCGGTCGGCGATGGCCGCGACCTCGTCGTCGGGGACCCGACGACCGCCGTCGGCGGTGATCACGTGCACGACCGGGAAGATGCGGCGGGCCAGGTCGGGCCCGCCGGTCGCGGAGTCGTCGTCAGCGGCGTCGTACAGCGCCTGGACGGCGGCGGTCACGCAACCCTCCGCGTCGAGGTCCTCGCGGTAGAGCTTCTTGAGGGCCCCGCGGGCGAACAGCGACCCTGAGCCGACCGAGTGGAACGCGGTCTCCTCGTAGCGCCCGCCCGTGACGTCGTAGCTGAAGATCCGTCCCTGGTCGGCGGCGATGTCGTAGCCGGCGAAGAGGGGCACGACAGCGAGGCCCTGCATCGCGAGGCCGAGGTTGGCCCGGATCAGCGTCGCGAGGCGGTTGGCCTTGCCGTCCATCGAGAGCGTCGTGCCCTCGATCTTCTCGTAGTGCTCGAGCTCGGTCTGGAAGAGGCGGACCATCTCGACGGCCAGGCCGGCGGTGCCGGCGATGCCGACGACGGAGTACTCGTCGGCCGGGAAGACCTTCTCGATGTCGCGCTGGGCGATGATGTTGCCCATGGTGGCGCGGCGGTCCCCCGCCATCACCACACCGCCGGGGAACGTCGCGGCGACGATGGTGGTGCCGTGCGGCGCGAGGTCGCCGGCGTTGCCCGTGGGCACCGCCCGGCGGCTCGGCAACAGGTCCGGCTGGTGGTCGCCGAGGAAGTCGGCGAAGCTCGACGTCCCGGGCGACATGTAGGACGCGGGCAGGCGGGAGTCGCTCACTGGCCGCCCTTCTGGATGAACGACTTCACGAAGTCCTCGGCGTTGGTCTCGAGGACGTCGTCGATCTCGTCGAGGATGGCGTCGACGTCGTCGTCGATCACCTCCTTGCGCTCGGCTACGTCGGTCTCGACGACCTCCTCGGTCGCCGTCTCCTCCTGGGAGGACTTCCGCGGTTGCTTCTGCTCCTGGGCCATGCGTCCGACCCTATCCACACTAGGAAGCCCCGCGGGGGACCTGACTAGGCTCCGGGACATGGACGCCGTGGATCCCGCCATCCGGACAGACCTGGCCCCCACCGGGACCCTGCGGGCATCCATCAACCTCGGCAACCCCGTGCTCGCGTCCGGGCCGCCCGAGTCTCCGTCGGGGATCACCGTCGCGCTCGCGCGCGAGGTCGCCACCCGGCTCGACGTGGACGTCGACCTCCAGTGCCACGGCGCCGCTCGCGAGTCGGTGGCCGCGGTCGCCGAGGGCCGCGCCGACGTCGGCTTCCTCGCCGTCGACCCKGGGCGCCCGCTGCAGTTCACCGCGCCGTACGTCCTGATCGAGGGCGTGTACGTCGTGGCGGGTCACTCGCCGCTCGCGGGCGCGTCCGACGTGGACGCGGCCGGCGTCCGGATCGGGGTCAAGGAGGGGTCGGCGTACGACCTGCACCTGACCCGCACCCTCGAGCACGCCGCGATCGAGCGCGTGGCCGAGGGCATCGACACCTTCGTCGAGCGCGCATTGGACGTGGGTGCCGGTATCCGCCAGCCGATGACCACCTGGGTCGCCGATCACCCGGGGCACCGGATCGTGGAGCCCGCGTTCATGCAGATCCGCCAGGCCGTCGCGGTCCCCGAGGACCGCTCCGCGCACTCCGTCGCGTGGCTGCGGGACATGGTCGCGGAGCTGCTCGCCTCCGGCTGGGTCGCCGCCGCGCTCACCGAGGCCGGCCAGGACCCCGCCCTCGCCGCAGGGCTGCTCAGCGGGTGGTGAGGGCGGTGAAGAGGTCGAGCGCGGTGTCGCAGCGGTCGAGCAGCTCGCCGACGTGCGCCTTGGATCCGCGCATGGGGTCGATGGTCGGCACGCGCTGGAGCGACTCGCGGCCGGGGAGGTCGAAGATCACCGAGTCCCAGGAGGCGGCGGCGACGTTGTCGGCGTACTTCTCCAGGCAGCGGCCACGGAAGTAGGCGCGGGTGTCCTCGGGCGGCTCGTGCATGGCCCGCTCCACCGACGCGTCGTCGAGCAGCCGCTCGATGCGGCCGGCGGCGACCAGCTTGGAGTACAGCCCCTTCTCGGGACGGATGTCGGAGTACTGGAGGTCGATCAGGTGCAGCTTGGCGTCGTCCCAGTCCAGGCCGTCGCGGTCGCGGTACTGCGAGAGGAGCTTGAGCTTGGCCACCCAGTCGAGCTCGCCGGCGCACAGCATGGGGTCCTGCTCGAGCCGGGTGAGCACCGACTCCCAGCGGTCGAGCACGTCACGGGTCTGCTCGTCGACGTCGTTGCCGAGCCGGTCGTCGACGAACTTGCGGGCCAGGTCGAGGTACTCCATCTGGAGCTGCACCGCCGTCAGCGTGCGGCCGTCGCGCAGCGTGAGCAGGTGCTGCAGCGTCGGGTCGTGGGAGACCGCGCGCAGTGACGCGACCGGCGCGTCGACGGTGAGGTCGCGGGTCAGGAAGCCGGCCTCGATCATGGCCAGCACCAGGGCGGTCGTGCCGACCTTGAGGTACGTCGAGACCTCGGCGAGGTTGGCGTCGCCCAGGATCACGTGCAGGCGACGGTACTTCTCGGGGTCCGCGTGCGGCTCGTCCCGGGTGTTGATGATCGGCCGCTTGAGGGTGGTCTCCAGCCCGACCTCGACCTCGAAGTAGTCGGCGCGCTGGCTCAGCTGGAAGCCGTGCTCGCGCCCGTCCTGGCCGATCCCCACCCGCCCGGCACCGCACACGACCTGGCGGGAGACGAAGAACGGCGTGAGGTGGCGCACGATCTCGGCGAACGGCGTGGAGCGCCGCATCAGGTAGTTCTCGTGGGCGCCGTACGACGCGCCCTTGTTGTCGGTGTTGTTCTTGTAGAGCACGATCGGGGTCGCCCCGGGCACCTGCGCGGCCGCTCGGCAGGCGTCGAGCATGATCTGCTCCCCCGCCTTGTCCCACCGCACGATGTCCAGCGGCGAGGTCACCTCGGGCGTGGAGAACTCCGGGTGCGCGTGATCGACGTAGAGCCGGGCGCCGTTGGTCAGGATCACGTTGGCCAGGCCGAGGTCCTCGTCGGTGAGCTGGCTGGGGTCGGCCACCTGACGCGACATGTCGAAGCCACGCGCGTCGCGCAGCGGCGACTCCTCCTCGAAGTCCCACCGGGCCCGGCGCGCCTTGATGGTCGAGGTCGCGTAGGCGTTCACCACCTGCGAGGACGCCACCATCGGATTGGCGGCGGGCTGGCCCTGCACCGAGATGCCGTACTCGACCTCGGTGCCCATGATCCGCCGTACGCTCATGGGACGAGCCTACGAGGCCGCGCCGAGGATGGAGCGAGATGGGCATCTGGAACGACCGCGTCGTCCCCCGTCTCGTCGACGCGTCGCTGCGCAGCCACGAGGTCGGCGAGCTCCGCACCCGCGCCTGCGCCGGTCTGCGGGGACGCGTCGTGGAGATCGGTTTCGGGTCCGGGCTCAACATCCGCTTCTACCCCGCCGAGGTCTCGGAGGTCAGCGCCGTGGAGCCGTCCGACGTGGGTTGGCGGCTGTCCGAGCCGCGACGTGGGCGCAGCGCCGTACCGGTGAGGAGGTCGGGGCTCGACGGCCAGCACGTGGCCGAGGCGGACGACTCGCACGACGCCGCGCTGGTGACCTTCAGCCTGTGCACGATCCCGGACCCGGTGCTGGCCCTGCAGGAGGTACGCCGCGTGGTCCGGCCGGGCGGGCGGCTGCACTTCGTGGAGCACGGCCTGGCCCCCGAGACCGGGGTCCGGCGGTGGCAGCGGCGCCTCGAGCCCCTGCAGCGCCGGACGGCCGGAGGCTGCCACCTCACCCGCGACGTGGTCGCGATCCTGGCCGAGGGCGGCTGGACGCCGAACCCCGCGGGGTGGCTCGAGCAGGTCTACCTGCCCGGGCCGGCGGTCGGACGCCCGTGGACGTTCGTGTCCCTGGGCGTCGCGACCACCGTCTGATCGACGACGGGTCAGCGGCTGCGGAGCTTGCTCAGCACGGCCAGGACCACGAGGACGATGACGACGATGATGATGATCTTGACCATGGGGTTCTCTTCTCTGTAGTGGGTGCGCCTGGCGGCTCCCTGTTGTGGGTGCGCCTGGCGGCTCGCTGTTGTGGGTGCGCCTGGCGGCCGGGATCAGGGCCGGCGCGACAGCCAGGCGTGGGTGAGGTTAACCCCCACGATGCCCGCGAGCGCCACGAGCAGCGCCAGGAGCTCACCGTTGAGGCCCAGCACGATGCTGATGGGGATGAAGGCGACCAGCGAGACGATGCCCAGCGCCACCTGACGTGCCCCGGCCCCCGCGATCGCGGCCGTACGACGTTGCTGCAGCGCGACCTGCTCGGCCACCCGCCGGTCCACGGCACGCTCGATGCGCTCGGCGAAGCCGTCGACCAGCTCCGCGTCGTACCGCGCCCCCAGCTCACGACGAGTGGCCAGGGCGGCTTCGATGTCGCCGTGGCCCAGGTCGTCGTCGGCCGGAGGCTGGATCACAGGTACTGACCGGTGTTGGCGACCGTGTCGATGGAGCGGCCCGGCTCGGTGCCCTGCTTGCCGGTGATGAGCGTGCGGATGAAGACGATCCGCTCGCCCTTCTTGCCCGAGATCCGCGCCCAGTCGTCGGGGTTGGTGGTGTTGGGCAGGTCCTCGTTCTCCTTGAACTCGTCGACGCACGCCTGCAGCATGTGCTGGACCCGCAGGCCGCGCTGCTGGTGGTCGAGGAAGTCCTTGATCGCCATCTTCTTGGCCCGGTCGACGATGTTCTGGATCATCGCGCCCGAGTTGAAGTCCTTGAAGTAGAGGACCTCCTTGTCACCGTTGGCGTAGGTGACCTCCAGGAAGCGGTTCTCCTCGGACTCGGTGTACATCCGCTCGACCGTCGCCTGGATCATGCCGGCCACCGTGGCCTCGCGGTCGCCACCGAACTCGGTGAGGTCGTCGGCGTGCAGCGGCAGGTCGGCGACGAGGTACTTGGAGAAGATGTCGCGCGCCGACTCGGCGTCGGGGCGCTCGATCTTGATCTTCACGTCCAGTCGCCCGGGTCGCAGGATGGCCGGGTCGATCATGTCCTCGCGGTTGGAGGCACCGATGACCAGGACGTTCTCCAGGAGCTCGACGCCGTCGATCTCACTGAGCAGCTGCGGGACGATCGTGTTCTCCACGTCGGAGGAGACGCCCGAGCCGCGCGTGCGGAACAGCGAGTCCATCTCGTCGAAGAACACGATGACCGGGGTGCCCATCGAGGCCTTCTCGCGGGCCCGCTGGAAGACCAGTCGGATGTGCCGCTCGGTCTCGCCGACGTACTTGTTGAGCAGCTCGGGGCCCTTGATGTTGAGGAAGTAGGACTTCCCCTCCTCCCCGGTCTTGGCCGCCACCTTCTTGGCCAGCGAGTTGGCGACCGCCTTGGCGATCAGCGTCTTGCCACACCCGGGCGGCCCGTAGAGCAGCACGCCCTTCGGCGGCTTGAGCTTGTGGTCCTTGAAGAGGTCCGGGTAGAGGTAGGGCAGCTCGACCGCATCTCGGATGGCGTCGATCTGGGAGACCAGGCCACCGATCTGCGAGTAGTCGATGTCCGGGACCTCCTCGAGGACGAGCTCCTCGACCTCGGACTTGGGAACGCGCTCGTAGGCGTAGCCGGCCCGGGCGTCGAGCAGGAGCGAGTCGCCGGCGCGCAGCGGCTCGTCGAAGAGCGGCTTGGCGAGGCGTACGACGCGCTCCTCGTCGGCGTTGGCGATCACCAGGCCGCGCTCGCCGTCCTCGAGCAGCTCCTTGAACATCACGACCTCGCCGACCTTCTCGAAGCCGAGCGCCGCCACCACGTTGAGGGCCTCGTTGAGCATGACCTCCTGGCCCTTGACGAGCTCGTCGAGGTCCACGGCGGGGCTCACGTTGACGCGCAGCTTGCGGCCGCCGGTGAAGACGTCGACGGAGTCGTCCTCGTTGCGGGACAGGAAGGTGCCGAAGCCGGCGGGCGGCTGCGCCAGCCGGTCGACCTCCTCCTTGAGCTTCATGATCTGGTCGCGGGCCTCGCGCAGCGTCTGGGCGAGGCGCTCGTTCTGGCTGGTCACGGCGGCCAGCGAGCGCTGGGTGTCGGAGAGGCGCATCTCGAGGCCCCGGGACTGCCCGGGCAGGTCGGTGAGGCGACGCCGGAGGTCTCCCACCTCGGCCTCGAGGAAGCGCACCTGCTGCACCAGCTCGTCGGGCGTGCGCCCGGCTCCTGCAGCGCTGGATGTCGATTCGGACATGTGCGTCACCTCCTAGGTCCTTCGGACACTACCCATCTGGTGATGGGACGGAAGGGGATAACGGACCGTGTTGGTCACGATTTCGTCGCGAGGCGGACTCGGCGGCCGCCCGCCGTCAGGTCGACGGGTGGTTGAGCCGGTCGATCGCGCGCAGCTCGTCGTCACTGAACTCGCCGGAAGCCCGCAGGACCTCCTGCAGGACGGCGGACTTGCCGGCCAGGTAGGCGTCCAGGTCCATGTCCGGGTCGGCGGCGAGCGCCAGCTTGGTCGCGGCGTACGCGTCCCGGAGGTCGTCGCGTCGGCGCAGCACGTCGCGTACGGCGAGGTGGTTGCGGACGTTGGTGGTGCCGACGGCGCACACGTACACGTGGCGGTGGGGAGCGCGGTCGGGTGCGTGGAAGGCCTCCCGGCCGGCCACCCCGAGGTCCCCACGATGGACGTAGCCCACCGTGCCGAGTGCCGTGACGGCTGTCTCGACATCGGCGGGGGCGACGATCACGTCGACATCGAGGATCGGCTTGGCGGCCAGTCCGGGCACCGACGTGGAGCCCACGTGCTCGACCCGGGCCCCCGGGATGTCGGCGACCGCGACGCGGAGCACGGCCGCGACCTCCTCGAACTGCCCCGCCCAGTCCGGGGACCAGGCGACGACCTCGACGCTCACGCCTCGCCGGGGGTGTCGGCCTGCGGCACCGGCGGGATGTCGGCCGGACGCGGGCCGGTGTAGTCGGGTCCGTAGGCGCCGGGGGCCGGGCGGCGGGTCTTGCGCATGGGCCGCTCCCCCGGTGCCATCCGCCGGGCGGTCACGAGGAAGGCCGTGTGGCCGATCATCTTGTGGCCGGGACGCACGGCGAGCCCCTCCACGTGCCAGTCGCGGACCAGCGACTCCCACGGCTGCGGCTCGGTGAACCCACCGTGGACGCGCAGCGTCTCGACGACCCGCGAGAGCTGGGTGGTGGTGGCGACGTACGCGCAGACGATGCCGCCGGGGACCAGCGCCTCGGCGACGGCGTCCACGCAGTTCCACGGGTCGAGCATGTCGAGGATGATCCGGTCGACCTTGTCCTCGAGCTGCGGCAGGCCCTCCTTGAGGTCACCCAGCCGCAGGTCCCAGGCAGGGTGCGTCTCGCCCTCCGGGGCGGAGAAGAACTGGTCGACGTTGCGCTTGGCGACCTCGGCGAACTCCTCACGCAGCTCGAACGACGTCACGCGGCCCCACGGGCCGACCGCGCGCAGCAGCGAGCAGGTCAGGGCGCCGGAGCCGGCACCGGCCTCGACCACGCGCGCGCCCGGGAAGATGTCGGCCAGCGAGATGATCTGGGCGGCGTCCTTGGGGTAGACCACCGCCGCCCCGCGGGGCATGGACACCACGAACTCGGTGAGGAGGGGGCGGAAGACGAGGTACTCCCCGCCGGCGGACGACACCAGGGTGAAGCCCTCGTCGCGACCGATCATGTCGTCGTGCTCGATGTGACCGCGGTTGGAGAAGAACCGCTTGCCGGGCGTGAGCTCGAAGTTGTGGCGCCGACCCTTCTGGTCGGTCAGGCGCACCCACTCCCCCGCCCGCAGCGGTCCGCGGTGGACGCCGGACCACGCTTCGTGGGGGACGTCTGCGGAGGGCACGGTGGGGGTGGTGTCAGGCATGCGCGAACCCTAGTGCGGGCCGGCGGCACTCACGGAAATGGCGGACATCACTGGCCCCCCCATGCGTTGGCCCGCCGGCGCTTTCGGCTGGTACTGCGGAGCAGCATCGGATCCGCGGCTCCGGGCCCCGCACGTGCTCGTGGCCCCGCCGGGGTCAGTCGGGCGGGGTGCGGGGCGGGGTGGTCACTGGTCCGGCGGGTGCGCGCGAAGGGACCGCAGGTCCGGCAGCTCGATGAGGGGGTGGCCGGGGCCGGTGTCGGGCCAGGCGCGTCCGGTGGCTTGGCTGCCGGTGTGGTCGCGGCGGTAGGTGTGGCCCAGCGGGCTGGTCCAGTCGAAGAYGCCGGGTTCGGTCATCTGGTAGCGCCATCGGCCGTGGGTCTTGAGCCGGTGGTGCAGCCGGCACAACGCGGCCAGGTTGTCCGTGGACGTCGATCCGCCCTGGTCGGGGTGGTCGTGATCGAACGGAACGATGTGGTCGAGGTCGCAGTGGCGGGCGTTGCGACCACACCACGGGAACACACAGGTGCCGTCGCGGACGATCACGAAGTCGCGGATCTTCTCGGTCGGGGTGTAGCCCCGGCACTCGAGACGCTCACGCAGGTCGATGACCTGCTTCACCACCACGGTCACGTCCGGGCGGGCGCACCAGGCACGGACCTGCTCCACCGACAACAGCCGCTGACCGGCCTGCTCCACCCGCGCCACCAGCGCCTCGTCCGGTCGCGTGGCCAGGTCGTGGTGGGTGATGGCGTCGGCCGAGAGGTGGGCGTAGATCACGACCTGGGTCACGGGAGCCGTGGGCGCCGGCGCGGGTTTCCGGACAGGACTCCGTCCCTCCTCAACCAACGGGGACGCGGGGTCGACGGGCGGGTCGGCGGACGGCTGGTCGTAGAAGCCGATGGCGAGCTGGTGCCGGGCGAGGTCACCCAACGCGGTGGCCCGGCGGCCATCGATCGTGTCGGCAGACCCGAGGCGGGCCAGGTGCTCGGCCCCCGACTTCACCGCCGCCGCCAGGGCCAGCGCGTCCGGGATCTCCAGGCTCGCCTCCAGGCCCATGGTCCCGTCGTAGGAGACCTGCTGCAGGTCGAACGTCACGTGCCGCTTGTCCGCCGACTTCTCCAACGCCTCCTGGACGGCCTCGGGCATGAACCGCACCCGGGCCTCCTGCACCACCCGGTCGAGGGCTGCGGGGGTGAGCCGGGAGGCGCACCAGAACACCTGCTCGTCCACATGGGTCGCGGCCTCCAACGTCAGGCTGACGGTGGTCTGCGCGATGATCCGGGCCCGCCACCCCGCGACGAGACCGGAGATGACGGCACCCCACAGGCGTGGGAGGCGGTAGGCGACCTCCACACACTCGGTCAGGAACCGGCCCGCGCTGTCGTTGGTCCGCCCCAGCATCGTCGCGAACTCCGGCACACAGAACTCATCGATCATCGGCGAGCCCTCGCCGGCGAACGTCTTCGGGGACGTGAAGCRGGCCTCCGCGAACTCGGGATCCGCGATGTGCAGGTCCGCCCAATGGAGACCCAGACGCATCATGTCCACGTCCGCCTGATCGGCCGACTTCTTCAGGTCACGCACCGCACGCAGCAGCTCGGCCGGGGACTCCGGCAGAGGGGGTGCCGTGGTGTTTGACATGGGTCAACTCAAGCAGCGACCACCGACAACGGGCCCCCGGAAACGGCCCGTTCGACCGACATGTGGACACGACTTCGAGAGATCTCTTGCGCTCTTGCCCGACCTGGTTTCGAGACAGGACCTTCGAGACGGCGCTGGCGCGGCTCCTCAAGACACCACCTCGGCCCTCCTCAACCATCGGGCGGGGCGGGCGGCAAGGGGCCGGCTCCTAGTGCGGGGACTCCCGGAACGCCTTGTCGACGTCGGCGGTGACGAGCACGCCGCAGATCTGACCGTCCTCCTCGAGCAGGAGGTACTCGTCGGCCGGGCGACGGCTGATGGCCAGGATCAGGTCCTCCCCCGCGATCGTCGCCGGGAGCGAGAGGCCGTCCTCGAGGGTGCGCGCCACGGTAGCGACCGACATCCACGGCTGCCGCTCGACCGGCGTCGCCTTGACGGCCGCCTCGTTGACGATCCCGGTGGCCCGTCCCGAGCTCGTGGTGGTGACGATGCTGCCGGCGCCGGCCTCGTGCGCGCGGCGTACGGCCTCGGCCAGAGGCAGGTCCTCGGGGACCGTGAGGGTACGGCGCGCCAGTGGGCGCGCGACCAGGTACGGCAGCCGCCGTCGCATGCGGGCCTGCGCCATGGCCGCGGTCGCGCCGGTCCACAGGAAGACGGCGAGCACGAAGACCAGCACGTAGTCGAAGAGCGTGGGCTCGACGTCGAGGAGCTCGCGCTGCAGCAGCGGCCAGGCCAGCACGGCGACGGCGGTGAGGCGACCGCCCCAACCGGCGACCAGGGTGCCGCGATGCTCGTTGCCCGAGACGCCCCAGACGAACGCCTTGAGGACCCGCCCCCCGTCGAGCGGCAGGCCGGGCACGAGGTTGAGGACGCCGATGAGCAGGTTGGCTGCGGCCAGGCCCTCGATGGTGACCTTGACCAGACCCTCCGGGACCACGAACCAGGCGGCGGCGGCCGCCACACCGACCGCGATCGAGGCCAGCGGGCCGACCACGGCGATCCAGAACTCCTGGCGGGGCCTGCGCGCAGCGCCGTCGATCTCGGTCATCCCGCCGAGGAAGTGCAGGGTGATCGAGTTGACGACGTAGCCGTAGCGCTGGGCCACCAGCGCGTGCGACGCCTCGTGCACCAGGACCGCGAGGTAGAGCATGACGGCGAAGACCAGGCCCGCGACGTACTTGAAGACGCCGAGGCCCGGCTGGGCCAGCTCGATGCGCGGGGCGACGGCGAACGCGATGAGCGCGGCGACCAGGAACCACGAGCCGGTGACCTGCACGTCGATGCCGGAGACCGACCCCACGCGCAAGGTCCCCGCCGGGCGCGCGCGGTCCGCAGGTCGTCGTCCGGCCGGCGGAGGAGTCTCGGTCACTCCTCGAGCCTAGCCGCGGGGCGTGATGTCGGAGGGGTCACCTAGGGTGCGGCGCATGAGCACCCCCGCCCCCTCTCCCGCCGATCGGGTCTCCACGCCGGTCGACGGCGTCGACGTGCTGGGGGCCCTGTCGCCGAGCCGGGCGGGCGACTTCATGACGTGTCCACTGATGTACCGGTTCCGCACCATCGACCGGCTGCCCGAGCAGCCGTCGCCCGACGCGGTGCGCGGGACCGTGGTGCACAAGGTGCTGGAGGACCTCTTCGACCTGCCCGCGACCGACCGCACGCCCGACGTGGCCGCCGACATGATCGTCCCTTCCTGGGAGGCGCTGCTCGAGGCCGAGCCGGGCGTGGCCGAGATGTTCGGCGACGAGGGTCCCGACGTCGCCTCGTGGCTGGTCTCCTGCCGCACGGTCCTCGACCGCTACTTCACCCTCGAGGACCCGCGCCGCCTCGAGCCGGCCGAGCGCGAGCTGTACGTCGAGACGGTGCTCGACAGCAAGCTGCTGCTGCGGGGCTTCGTCGACCGTCTCGACGTGGCGCCGGACGGCCGGGTCAGGGTCGTGGACTACAAGACCGGCCGGGCTCCAGGGCTCGGCTTCGAGGCCAAGGCGCTGTTCCAGATGAAGTTCTACGCCCTGGTCGTGTGGCGCACCCGTGGCGTGCTGCCGAGCGTGCTCCAGCTCGTCTACCTCGGCAACGGCGAGATCCTTCGCTACGAGCCGGACGAGGCCGACCTGCTCGCCACCGAGCGCAAGGTCGAGGCCGTCTGGCGGGCCATCCAGGAGTGCGAGGAGACGGGCGACTGGCGTCCCAGCCCGTCCAGGCTCTGCGACTGGTGCAGCTACAAGGCGTTCTGCCCGTCCTTCGGCGGCACGCCACCGCCGCTGCCCGAGCGGGTGCCGGTCCCGGACCCCTCCGGCGACCTCGACACCGACGAGGGCGTCACCGCTCAGCCCTGATCGTCCTCGCCGTAGAGGACGCAGGCGACCTCGGCCCCGCCGGCCGGTCGCAGCGCCGGGTCGACGCCGTCGTGGAACCGGACCGTCACGCCGCTCTCGTCGTCCTCGATGTCCGAGACGCCCCGCCACAGGGGTTCGTCCGGGTTCTCCGCACGGATCTGCTCCAGCAACGCCTTCACCTCGTGCCCGGGGCCCTTGCCGATGCGGGCCGTCGTGCTGGGGCTGTCGAGGTGGTCGAGGTCGCCGATGATCGCTCGTTCGGCCTCGTACGTCGCGGCGTCGCGGCGCGTCCAGTGCTCCTCGAGCACCGACCGCAGGTCGCGCGACTCCCAGCCGCACACCGACGTCGCGACCAGGCACCGCGGGTGGAAGGCGCAGCCCAGCGGCGGGCTGGCGGCATCGGGGACCTCGCCGCGAGGCAGGTCCCGAAGTACCGTCCGCGATGGGTCAGGGTCCGGGATCGCACGGAGCAGGGCCTGCGTGTACGGGTGCCTCGGGTGAGCGAAGATCTCCTCCGTGTCACCGATCTCGACGATGCGACCGAGGTACATGATCGCGATCCGGTCGCAGAAGAACTTCGCGGACGCCAGGTCGTGGGTGATGTAGACGTAGCTGAGCCCGAGCTCGGTCTTGAGGTCGAGCATCAGCTGGAGGATCTTGGCCCGCACCGACATGTCCAACATCGAGATGGGCTCGTCGGCCACCAGCACCGACGGTCCCATGACGATGGCGCGAGCCATCACCACCCGCTGCTTCTGCCCACCGGAGAGGTCCCGCGGGTACTTGGGGAGGAAGAGCTCGACCGGCGAGAGACCTACCCGCTCCAGCGACTCCACCACCCGGGTACGACGCTCGGCCGCCGACTTCACGCCCTGCACACGCAGGGCGTCCCCGACGGCCACCTCGACCGTCATCGCCGGGTTGAGAGCCGCATTCGGGTCCTGGAACACCATCTGGATGTGACGGCGGATCCGTCGCAGCTCTCGACGGCCCATCCCGGTGAGGTCGCGACCGTCGAAGACCACGCTGCCCGAGGTGGCCTCGACGAGCCCGAGGAGGGCCCGCCCAAGGGTCGACTTGCCGCTGCCGCTCTCGCCGACGAGACCGACGACCTCACCACGGTGCAGCGTCAGGTCCACACCGTCGACGGCCTTCACGGTGCCGGTGTCCCGGCCCGCGAGCCGGGCCAGGCTGCCCCCCTGCAGGTCGAAGTGCACCGACAACTGGCGCACGTCGACGATCGCGTCGTCACCGCTCACGGTGTCAGGCTTCGTCGGCAACGCTCAGCACCTCCTGCGTCAGGGACTCGGTCCCTCCGGGCGGGATCTGGTCGTCCGGACCCCGCAGCCAGCACTCGACGCGCCCACCCCCCGGACGCTCGATGTTGATCGGGTTCTTCACGGCGCACACCTTCATCGCCTGCGGGCACCGGGGGTGGAAACGGCAGCCGTCCGGCGGGTCGACGAGGTCGGGCGGGGCGCCCGGGATGAACTCCAGCCCCGTCGTGGACAGGCTGATCGTGGATCGGAGCAGCTCGCGGGTGTAGGGGTGCTGGGGGTTCTGGAAGACGTCCGACACGAGTCCCTGCTCGACGATGCGTCCGGCGTACATCACCGCGACCCGGTCGCACGCCTCGGCGACGATCCCGACGTTGTGGGTGATCAGCAGCAGCGATGTCGAGAACTCGCGGCGCAGGTCGTTGAGGATCTGGACGATCTGCGCCTCGACGAGCACGTCGAGGGCCGTCGTGGGCTCGTCGGCGACCACGAAGGCCGGACGCAGCACGAGGGCCAGCGCGATCATCAGCCGCTGCCGCATGCCCCCGGAGAACTCGTGCGGGTAGGACTTGTAGCGGGTGGGCGGGATGCCCATCATGCGCAGCGCCTCGAGGGCACGCTGGCGCACCTGCTCCTTGCCCAGCGCCGGGTCGTGCTGCCGGATCGTCTCCTCGAAGTGCTCGGAGATGCGCATGAGCGGGTTGAGCCGCGTGAGGGGCTCCTGGAAGATCATCCCCAGCTCGCTGCCCCGGAGCTTGTAGGCCTCCTTGGGGCTCAGGGACAGGATCTCGTGGCCCTTGAACATCACCTCGCCGTCGCGCTTGGCGCCCTCGGGCAACAGGCCCATCAGGCCCCGGCCCAGGGTTGACTTGCCACAGCCGGACTCCCCCACAAGGCCGAGCGTCTCCCCCGGGGCGAGGTCGAAGCTCACCCCGTCGACCGCCCGGATCGCGCCGCGGGTGGTGCCGTACCAGACCCGGACGTCGCGGGCCGAGATCACCGGTTCCTGCACGGGCCAAGCGGCCGGCTCGTCGATGAGATCCATGTCAGTGCACCTCTTCCTCAGGAACGGTGCCACGGGGCGGCATCACGACCGGCATCAGCCGCCGCCGCCGCAGCGACGGGTTCATGGTCTCGTTGAGCCCTTCGCCCACCAGCGTCAGCCCAGTCACCAGCAACACGATCGCCAGGCCGGGGTACAGGCCGGTCCACCACACGCCGGAACCGGCGTCGGCCAGGGCCCGGTTGAGGTCGTGGCCCCACTCGGCGGCGTCCGTGGACTGGATGCCCAGCCCGAGGAATCCGAGACCGGCCAGGGTGAGGATGGCATCCGCGGCGTTGAGCGTCCCCAGCACGGGCACGCTCTGGATGACGTTGCCGAAGAGGTAGCGGCGCATGATGACGCCGTCGCTGGCCCCGATCGCGCGAGCGGCCTCGACGTACGACCCCTCCTTGGCGCTGACCGTCGTGTTGCGCACGACGCGGAAGTACTGCGGGATGTAGACCGCGGTCAGCGAGAGCGCCACGGCGATCACGCTGCCCCCGAAGAGGCCGGTGAGCAGGAACGAGAACACGATCGCGAGCAGGAAGGACGGGAACGCGAAGATCGCGTCCATGACGAGGACGAGGACCCGGTCCGGCCACCCGCCGTAGTACCCGGACACCAGTCCCAGCGGAACCCCGAGCACCACGCAGAACAGGATCGAGAGCAGGACCACCTCGATGGCCGTGCGTGCTCCCCAGATCACACGCGACAGCACGTCGAAGAAGAGCCGGTCGGTTCCGAACCAGTGCTCCGAGCTCGGCGGACCCGCCTTCGGGAAGCGCACGCCGTCGACCGCGGACTGCGCGAAGCCGTACGGCGCCAGCCAGGGTGCGAAGATCGCGCAGATCACGAAGAGGGCGCTCAGCAGGACACCGATGACCAGCATCCAGCGGGCCAGCCCGACCGTCTCGTTGAACGGCTTCGACAGCTTCCTCAGGACCCGGCGCATCAGTACCTCACCCGCGGGTCCACGAGGGCATTGACGATGTCGACCAGCAGGCTGATCATCACCACCGCGACCGCGAAGACGGTGATGATGCCCTGCACCGCGCCGTAGTCCCGGTTGTTGATGTACTCCACCAGCTTCTGGCCCAGGCCCGGCCAGTTGAACGTCGCCTCCGTGAGCACGGCACCACCGAGCAGCAGGGCGAACTGGAGCCCGACCACCGTGATGACGGGCACCAGGGCGTTGCGGAACGCGTGGTTGCGCGTCACCTTGCGACGGGAGATCCCCCGGGCCTCTGCCGCTTCCACGTAGTCGCCCTGCATGGTCTGGAGGATGTTGACGCGCACGAGCCGGATGAACACACCGCAGATCARCAGGCCGAGGGTGATCGCCGGCAGCAACAGGTGCTCGAGCACGTCCTTGATCGCGGCCGTGTCCCCGCTGAGGAAGGCGTCGATGAGAAGGATGTGCGTCACGGGCTGGACGGTGAAGATCGTGATGGGGGTGGCCATGCCCGACGTCGGCAGGCCGAGCGGCGSCGCGACGTAGACCTGGAGAAGGTAGCCGACGAAGAAGATCGGTGCGGCATAGCTGAGGATCCCGAAGAACCGGATCGCCACGTCCCCCGCGGAGTCGCGGTACCGCCCGGCCACCAGACCGAGCGGGATCCCGACCAGCAGCGCGACCGTGAAGGCGGCCACGGTCAGCGTCAGCGTCGCGCCGCCGTTGTCGCGGATCACGTGGAGCACGGGCTGGTTGTCGCTGAACGTGGTGCCGAAGTCGAGTCGCATCACCGAGGAGAGGTAGTCCCAGTACTGCTTGATCATCGGCTCGTTCAGTCCGAGCGCCTCGCGCCGCTGGTCAAGGGCTTCCTCGTCGAGTCGGCCGCCCAGARCCGCCGAGACCGGGTCGCCCGGAGCGACGCGGAGCACGACGAAGACCAGGGTGAGGATCACCCAGATCATGGGGATCACCAGCAGCGCCCGTTGCAGGACGTACTGCGGCAGGGAACCGGAACGGCTCATGTGCCCTCTCTCCGCGCAGGAGGCGTGGGGAGCCGCTCGGCGCGACCCCCCACGACATTGCCTTCGATCTCGGTCAGCCGGTCTTGCTGACGAGCCAGAACCGGAAGATGAATGCCGGGTCCAGCGTGTCCTCCACGCCCTCGATGCCCGCGCCGTACACACCGATGTTGGTGCCGACCCACGACGGGATGAACGGCACGTCCTTGGCCGTGATGTCCTGCAGCTGACCGAAGGCGTCCTCCCGGATGGCTGCGTCATCGGTGCCCTGCTCCTGCGCGATGAGGTCCTCGGCCTGCGGGTTCTTGTAGTTGTTCTGGAAGAAGCCTCCGTCGATCAGGAACGGCGACAGGTAGTCGTCGGTGTCCGGGTAGTCGGGGAACCAGCCGTAGAGGAAGAGGTCGAAGGCGCCCTCCTTGGAGATCGTCTGGTACTGCTCCCACTCCGTGCTCTTCAGGGCCACCGTGAACAGACCGCTGTCGTCCAGCTGGCGCTTGACCTCGTTGGCCTCGTCCTCGGTGCTCGGGCCGTAGTGGGTGGGCGTCCAGCCGAGCGTCAGGGCGACCGGGGTCTTGATGCCGGCGTCATCGAGGATCTTCTTCGCCTTGTCCACGTCCGGCTCGCCGTACGCCTCCTTGAACGAGTCCTTCTGACCCGCGTAGCCGGGCGGGACGATGGAGTAGAGCGGGTCGACCGTGCCGTCGTAGGCGTCCTGGGCGATGGCGTCACGGTCGTACACCTGGGCGACGGCCTGGCGGACCGCCAGCTGCTTCGCGGCCGGCGTGCTCAGCTGCCACACCCAGTAGCGGATCTCGGAGCCCTCGCCGGTGGCGACCGTGACCTTGTCGTTGCCCTTGAGGTCGGCGACGTCGGTCGGGCTGAGGCTGCGCCAGGCCACGTCCACCTCACCGTTCTCGGCCGCGATCTTCAGCGCCGAGGGCTCGGAGTAGTACTTGACGAAGACCGTCGAGGCCTGGCCCGTGTTGTCACCGGTGTACTGGTCGTTGATCTCGAGCACGGCCTGCTCGCCGGCCTTGTACTGGCTGAGCTTGTAGGGACCCGAGCCGATGATCTCCTCGTCCGGCAGCTTGGTGTCGGCCGGGAAGACGTCCTCGTCGACGATCGCCGCGGCGCCCGGATAGGTCAGCACGTACTGGAAGGTCGTGTCCGGGTGGTCGAGGTGGAACACGACCGTCTGGTCGTCGGGCGTCTCGATCGCGCCCTCGTTCATCGTGACCGTGCCGTCCTTGGCGGTGTCGGTGATGCTGCCCAGCAGGTAGATCGCGGCGCCGTTGGGGTCCTGGATCTTGATCGAGCGATCGAAGCTGTACTTCACGTCCGAGGACGTGAGGTCGTCCCCGTTGGAGAACTTCAGGCCCTCCTTCAGCGTGCACGTCAAGGTCTTGGGATCGTCGTAGGCGCAGCTGTCGGCCGCATCGCCCACGATCTCCGTCGACTTCGCCGGCACCGTCACGAGGGTCTGGTAGAGGTTGTACTCCAGGGTCGACGAGCCGAGGTCGTAGGAGCCGGCAGGGTCCAGCGCGGTCACGCTGTCGGTCGTGCCCAGGATCCAGGGCTCGCCGGTGCCACCAGCGCTGCTGCTGCCGCCTCCGTCGTTGCTGTCCGAGTCGCCGCCGCAGGCAGTCAACCCGACGGCAAGCAGGGCGATCACTCCCAGCTGGGCCACTGTGTGTCGACGCATGTCTCCTCGCTCCCCGTCCGGATTCCGGACACCGATGTGTGCTGCGTCCTCGGAAAGTAGCCCCTCGGATGTGACGTGCGCCACCCCGCGCGCCGAAGTGGCGCACAACCGTGTCCGAACGCCCATCCCGGGCGTCGGAGGGTCTCGGTGGGACCGGTCAGCGGGAGACCAGGTCCGCGAGGTAGGTGGCGTCCAGACCCGCCAGGGTGTCGGCGAACACCCGCCGCTCCCCCCCGAGGATCGGCACGTGGTTAGGCACGCACAGCACCACGCAGCCGGCGGCCTCCGCCGACTTGGCGCCGGTGTTGGAGTCCTCGACGGCCACGCAGTCGCCCGGCTCGACGCCCAGGTCCGCGGCCGCCTTGAGGTAGGGCTCGGGGTGCGGCTTGCCGAACTCGACCCGGTCCCCGGTGACGACCGTGCCGAAGGTGCCCTCCGGCAGGTGTTCGAGGATCGGCTCCACAAAGCGCATCCACGACATCGTCACCAGGGCGCACGGCACGTCATGGGCACGGAGGTCGGCCAGCAGCTCGCGGCCACCCGGGCGCCACGGAACCTCGCGGCGTACGCGCTCGACGACACCGTCCAGCAGCTCGTCGACGATCTCCTCGGGCGTCCGGTCGATGCCCATGTGCTCGCGGATGTAGGCGCCGGACTCGAGCAGCGCGTTGCCGACGAGGTTGAGGGCGTGCTCCTGCGACCACGTGCCGCCGTAGTTCGCGGCCATCGCGTACTCGGTCTCGATCCAGTACGGCTCGGTGTCGACGAGCGTGCCGTCCATGTCCCACAGGACGGCTGCCGGCCGCCGCACTCCCCCATCCGGGCGCTGACCTGCAGGAACACGAAAATTGACGGTAC
Source organism: Nocardioides sp. P4_G4 (assembly GCF_056401085.1). Classification (NCBI taxonomy): domain Bacteria; kingdom Bacillati; phylum Actinomycetota; class Actinomycetes; order Propionibacteriales; family Nocardioidaceae; genus Nocardioides; species Nocardioides sp. P4_G4. The sequence goes on along the minus strand of NZ_JBFUKA010000003.1, from coordinate 73,634 downwards.
TCAGAATGCCCTCCGAAGAACTCCGTACGACGCTCGTTGCGACGACCCACCCTAGATCGACGCCGACGGGATCGACGATCAGCCCAGCCAGGTGATCGCCCTGTCGACGCGCGCCACTGCACCATTGGCCACCTCGACCCACGGTGCGTCCTGTGGAGCGACCCCTGTCAGGTGGGCCACCGCCGCTCGGATGGCATCGCCGTGCGAGACCAGCACGTTCACGCCTCCGTCGAGCTCGGCCACCTCTGCGAGCAGGGCGCCCAGCCGATCATGCACCTGCATCACCGACTCCCCGTCGGCCACCGGGAGCGTGGGATCGGACCAGTCGTGAGCCGCCGCAGCCGCCCACCTCTCGTCGTACCCGCGTACCTCCAGCTCGCCGAGGTGCTGCTCGCGGAGGCGGGTGTCGACCGCGCGCACCAGGTCGCTGGTGCCACCCGTCACCGCCACAGGGCCAGGCTCCCGGCCAGCTCGGTGACTGACGCGATGCTGAGGTCGGGGGTCTTGAAGTACGTCGGATAGGTGCCTCCGCCCCGATTGATCCAGGCCGTCGCGAGGCCCGCCCGCGTCGCGCCGTCGATGTCCCACGGATGGACGGCCACGAGCATCGCGTCCGCCGGGTCCACTGCACACCGCTCCAGCGCATGGAGGTACGCGGCCGCGGCCGGCTTCCACGAGGGCGCGTCCTCCACGGACAGCGTCGCCTCGAAGTGCTCCCGCAGTCCGGACCGGTCGAGCAGCGCCTCGGCGACGGCTGCGGATCCGTTGCTGAGCGTGACGAGCCGGAACCCCCGGTCGGCCAGGCTCCGGACGCCGGCCACGACGTCCCCATGGACGGACAGGCTCGCGAAGCCCTCCATCACGTGTCGCACGGCGTCCGCGACGGGGCGATCCAGCGGCAGCCCGTCGAAGGACACCCGCAGGGACTCGGCGGCGATGGTGGCGAACGCTTCGTTCTCTCCCACTGCCGTGAGGGCGAAGCCGTCGCGCAGCAGACCGGTGAACCACATCCCCGCCAGGTGATCGGGCGCGCCCACGTCCGCGAACCTCTCCGCCATCGGTGACATGTCCGAGAGCGTCTCGTTGACGTCGAAGACGATCAGCGCAGGACGCCGACGCCCGCCCGGACCTGCCGCGTCGATCTCCACGGAGGGGGAGGTCGGGTGCTGGTCGGTCACGATCCCACCGTAGACCGACATGCTGGGCCGCCCCGGCGCCGATCGCCTGGTGAGGGGCAGTCGCGTCGGTCGTCCCCGGTCATGCCCCCACCACGATCCTCGTGGTGGTCAACCCGCGCGGCTGATGGTGAAGGCGGTGAGGAATCCGATGGTCGCGATCAAGCCGGCGTAGAGATGCGTACGTTCGAAAGCCTCGGGGATCATCGTGTCGGCGACCATCGTCAGGATCGCTCCTGCGGCCAGCGCGGTGATGGATGCGACCACCTCGGCTGATGCTCCCTGCAGGAGGACACAGCCGAGAAGGCCGGCGACTCCGCTGGCCAGGGCGACGCCGATCCACACGCCGAACACGTAGCGAGCCGAGCGACCGTTGCGCTTCATCCCCGCAGCGCTGGACAACCCCTCGGGCAGGTTCGAGATGAAGATCGCCGCAAGCACGGGTACGCCGACGCCGTGTCCACCGAGGAGCGACAGGCCCAGGACCACCGACTCCGGGATCCCGTCGAGGAGCGCACCGATGGCGATCGCCGATCCGCTGCCTTCCTGCTCCTCCTCGGCCGGTTGTTGCTCACCGGACCGCTTGCGGTGGCGCGCTCCCCTCTTCGCCAGGGCCACGTTCGCGAGGACGTAGGCCACCGCTCCCGCCAGGAAGCCGATGACGGTGGCGAGCAGCCCACCCGAGGCCTCAGCCTCGTCGACCAGGTCGAAGGCGAGCGCGGAGATCAGCACGCCGGCTCCGAAGGCCATGACCGAGGCGACGATCCGCGCAGGTACGTCGACCACCCAGGCGACGAGTGCGCCGACGACCAGAGCACCGCCGGCCACGAGCCCCCAGAGCCCTGCCTGGAGCCAGATCGGCATCACGCACCCACCTCACGCGGCCGGCGCCACGACGTCACATCGTGTGGGCTGCCCACTCGGCCTCTCCGATCTCGTGTGCCGCGTCGCTGAACGCGGTGAGCGCCTCCATCATGGCGCCGAGGTCGCTGTCCGACATCTGGCTGAGGACCAGCTGCACGTCGTGACGTCTGCGGTTCCGGACGGCCGTCAACAGCTCTCGCCCATTCGCACTCAGCGACACCACCACCTCCCTCCCGTCGCTCGCGGACCGGTCCCGGCTCAGCAGCCCCAGCTTCTGGAGGCGATCACAGAGCCGGCTGGCGTTGGATGCGTTCACCTCCAGCTGTTCGGCGAGAGCCTTGACGGTCTGGCCGCGTCCGGTCGCCAACAACACGAGCAGTCGGTGCTGGGTGAGCGTCACCTCCACCGGCGCTGCGCTGATGGAGCGCACGGCGATCCCCACCAGGGCGCGGCTGACGGTCATGAATGCATCAGCCAGGTCGTCGCGCTCCGCAGCCGCGGACGTCTGATCGACCACCTTGTGTCCCTTCGAGGGGTGTGCTTTGGTTGCTGGAAAGTATACATGCGCTGGCGCAACTATCTAGGAGCTGACCATGCCACACGATGACCGACCGTCGGCGGGCGGTGACACCTCGGACCGCGTGGCCGACGTGCACGGGACGAGAACTCCGCATCCCCGCGGGACGGTGTGGCCCGCGCGGGTGGACCAGCGCCTCGATGACGGTGTCAGCGAGCAGGACGTGGATCAGTGGGTCCAGTCGGCGTGCCTGTTGTGCAGCAACGGTTGTGGCGCCGACATCGCGGTGAAGGACGGACGGATGGTCGGGATCCGTGGCCGGGCGGCAGACTCGGTCAATCACGGAAGGCTCGGACCCAAGGGTCTCTACGGCAGCACCCCGTGGGCGTCCTCACCGGACAGGCTGACGCGTCCGATGGTCCGGGAGAACGGCCGTCTCGTGGAGACCGACTGGGAGACCGCGATGGGTCGCATCGTTGCGGAGAGCACGCGGCTGCTGGCGGAAAAGGGCCCACTGAGTCACGGCTTCTACACCTCAGGGCAGCTCTTCCTCGAGGAGTACTACACGCTCGCCGTCATCGGGAAGGCCGGGATCGGGACGCCCCACATGGACGGCAACACACGGTTGTGCACCGCGACCAGCGCCGCGGCGTTCAAGGAGTCCTTCGGCGCCGACGGCCAGCCCGGTTCCTACTCCGACATCGAGCACTGTGACGCGATCTTCCTCTACGGCCACAACATGCCTGAGACCCAGACCGTGCTGTGGGCCAGGATCCTGGATCGGACCCGCGGCGAGGACCCGCCCCGGATCGTGTGCGTCGACCCGCGTCGTACGGCGGTCGCGGACGAGGCCGAGCGCACCGGCGGTGTGCACCTGGCGCCGAGGGTGGGCACGAACCTAGCTCTGATGAACGGACTGACGCGCGAGCTGTTGGTCAACGGCTGGGTCGACGACGCGTGGGTTGCGGCCCACACGATGGGACTGGCCGATCTGCGCGAGGTCGTGGAGCCGTACACACCCGAGCACGTGGCCGACGTGTGCGACGTCGACGCCGAGGACCTGCGCCGGGCGGCGCGCATCTTCGGAGAGAGCACCGGCGTGCTGTCCACGGTGCTCCAGGGCTTCTACCAGTCGCACCAGGCCACGGCCGCCTCCGTGGCCGTGCACAACCTGCACCTGCTCCGGGGCATGATCGGTCGACCCGGCGCCGGGGTGCTGCAGATGAACGGGCAGCCCACGGCGCAGAACAACCGCGAGTGTGGTGCCGACGGCGACCTCCCCGGCTTCCGCAACTGGGACAACCCGGGGCACGTGCAGCAGCTCGCCGACGCCTGGAACGTGGACCCGATGACGATCCCGCACTGGGCGCCGCCCACCCATGCGATGCAGATCATGTCCTACGCGGAGACGGGGTCCATCGGCCTGCTGTGGATCTCGGCCACCAATCCCGCGGTATCGATGCCCGAGTCCGCTCGGATCCGCAAGCTCCTCAGCGGCGACCAGTGCTTCRTGGTCGTCCAGGACCTCTTCCTGACCGAGACGGCCCAGCTGGCCGACGTCGTCCTCCCGGCCGCCGGGTGGGGCGAGAAGACCGGCTGCTTCACCAACGTCAACCGGGTCGTGCACCTCTCGGAGCAGGCCGTCGACCCACCGGGCGAGGCTCGCAGCGACCTGGACATCTTCCTCATGTACGCCCACGCCATGGGCTTCACCGACCGGGACGACCAGCCACTCATCCCCTGGCGCACCTCCGAGGAGGTCTTCGACGCCTGGGCGTCGGTCACGGCCGGTCGACCTGTCGACTACACGGGATTGTCCTACGACAGGCTGCGCGGTCCGACCGGGATCCCCTGGCCGGTCAACGAGGAACACCCCGACGGCACCGACCGGCTCTACGCGGATGGGGTCTTCCCCACCGACACCGACCACTGCGAGACCTACGGTCACGACCTGGCGACCGGCGGCAGCGTCACCGAGCAGGAGCACCGGGCCATGGCACCTGCCGGGCGCGCGTTCCTGAAGGGGGCGCCCTACACCCCGGCGCACGAGACACCCGGAGAGGACTTCCCGCTGCTGTTCACCACCGGCAGGACGGTCTACCAGTTCCACACTCGTACCAAGACAGGTCGTTCGCGTTCCCTCGACCAGGCTGCTCCGGACGCCTGGGTGGAGCTCAGCCCCCTCGACTGCGGGGACCTGGGCATCGCCGAGGGCGACTGGGTCAGGGTCGAGTCCCCCCGGGGCGCGATCGAGGTCCGTGCCCGCGTCGGTCGGGTCAAGCAAGGGGCGGTCTTCGCCCCGTTCCACTACGGACACTGGGAGCCAGACCAGGTCGCACCGCACGAGGACGCAGCCCACCGCACGGCCAACGAGCTGACCATGACCGTGTGGGATCCGGTGTCCAAGCAGCCGGCCTTCAAGACCGCCGCCTGTCGAGTCACCCGGCTCCACGGTGGCGACGGACCGGCGCCAGCGCCGACCAGGACCGCTTCAGGTCCAGCCTCTGCAGCCCTGCCGCCGACCACCGGCGGCGGTCCCACCACCAGTGAGGTGCTGGCGACGACGCCGCCCTACCCGTTGGACCCCTCGGAAGGGAGTGGTTCCTGATGCCTCATCTGGCGACCTACGTGGCCCTGGTGGATCACAGCGAGCAGACCCTTGCCGACTCGCTGCGCGCCGTCGCCGTGGGTCACGCCCGGCAGGCCGACGTCTTTCACACCTGTCACCTGCTGGCCGGGTGGAGTGACCAGCACCGGGAGGACCTGGCTTCGGTGGTCGAGCGCTACGGAGAGCAGGAGGGCATCGACGAACCCGACCGGCTGCGCGCTGATGTGCTGGCCGAGACGAGAGAGGGTGAGATCGGACTCCTGCGCGACCTCCAGGACCTGCACCTGCTCGCCACCCTCGTCCACACCACGTGGACCGTGATCGCCCAGGGGGCTCAGGGCCTGCGTGACCGCGAGCTCCTCGAGATCTCCACGTCCTGCTCCGCCGAGACCACCCGTCAGCTCACCTGGCTGGTCACCCGGATGAAGCAGACGGCCCCTCAGGCACTGATCGTGGCGCCTTGACGCGACGCGCATCGCCGATCTCGTCCAGCCCGCTCCGCACCACCGCACACGAACGCGGCTCGTCCTCGGCGGCTCGCTAGCGGTCCTCCGCCGCCGGACGCGGCTCGGGCCTGACGTTCCCGGGTACCGGAGCCGATGTGTCGGGACGACCCGTCGTCCGTGGAGGGACCCGGGCGGCCATCCCGAAGGCGGTCACGGACGAAGCGACCAGGATCGCCGCGGCGACGAGGAAGCAGGCGGTGAACGCATCCATCGCGTCCAGGCCGACGCTGTCCCCCACCAGCGCGAACAGGATGCTCACGCCGACGACGAAGCCGATCTGTCGGGCCATGGTGACCACGCCGCTCCCGGTGGCCGCCTGGTGCGGCGCGAGGTCGTGGGTCGCGCCAGCCATGAGGTTGGGCAACGCCAGCCCGACCCCGACGCCGCCGAGCAGCCAGCCCGGCAGGTACGCGGTGAGGTACGCCGGTTCCGGGCCCATCCGGAGCGCCAGGAACAGCGAGCTGAGCGCCATCACCAACGAGCCCGCCGTGATGAGCCGGGCGGGCCGCGCTGTGGGCAGGAACCGGTGGCTGAGCGCAGCAGTCACCGGTACCAGGACGGGCCCGACCGCGACGGCGAAGCCGGTCTGCAGTGCCGAGTAGCCCCAGATCTGCTGCAGCCACAGGATGCCGACCAGCAGGTTGATCGCGAACGAGACGTTGAACAGCACCATCGTCGCGATCGCCCATCGGAAGGTCGGGACACGTATCAGCTCGGGGTGGATGACCGGGGAAGGGTGACGCATCGACCGGAGCGCGAAGAGGACCCCCAGGAGCAGGGAGAGCCCCAGCGCCAGGGCGGTGCGTCCTCCCGCCCAGCCCCATTCCGGACTCTTCACCAGGCCCAGGGCGAGCATGCCGACCGAACCTGCGAACAGCACGGCCCCGAGCAGGTCGGGGACACCTGCCTCGTCGTCAGGTCGAACCTCGTGCACCTCGCGCAGCGCGACGACCAGCAGCGCCACACCCACGGGAAGGTTGATCAGGAACACCCACTGCCAGCCGAACTGGGTCAGCACCCCGCCGACGCTCGGGCCGATCGCCGCGGCGATCGCGCCGGTCGCAGCCCACAGGCGCACCCCGCCCAGCCGTCTCTCCGCCGGCAGCGCCGCCAGCAGGATGCTCAGGCTGGTCGGGGTCATGGCAGCAGCCCCGGTCGCCTGGAGGACCCGGAAGGCGACGAGCACCCACACGCTGCCGCTGAACGCGCACGCGACGCTCGCCAGCGTGAACAGCAGCAGACCACCCAGGAAGATGTGCTTGCGCCCGTAGCGGTCGGCGAGTCTCCCGAACGGCACGAGCAGCGCGGCGAACGTGACCGCGTACGCGTTCAGGACCCAGCTGAGATCTCCTGCGGTGGGGCCGTCCGGCCGGTTGACGCCGAGGCTGGCACCGATGTCGTCGAAGGCCACGTTGACCACGAACAGGTCCAGGCTCGACATGAAGGCGGCGCCGACCGCCACGAGGACGACGAGTCGGGTCCTGGGCTGGCTGGGGAGAGGCACAGTCAGGACACTAGGGGCTGACTAGGTATTTGCCAAGCCAGGCCATAGGGTAGATCCATGCCCGTGCAACTCGAAGGCCGCCTCGCGAACCCCGACCGGATCGCCCGCGCCGACTTCTGCCCCATCGAACGCACCGTCAAGCTGGTCGGCACCCGTTCGGCGATGCTGCTGCTCCGGGAGGCTGCCTACGGGACCACCCGTTTCGACGACTTCGTCCGGCGCGCGGGCATGACCGAGACCGTCGCCGCCTCACGACTGCGCGAGCTGGTCGCCGCCGGGCTGCTGACCAAGGAGCCCTACCGGGAGCCCGGGCAGCGCACCCGCTACGAGTACGTCCTCACCGCCGCCGGCGCCGACCTGGTGCCGACCCTCGTCGCCCTGGCCGCCTGGGGTGCAGAGCACCTCCCACGCCAGCCCTCGCCGTCCTACGCCCACGCCGGGTGCGGCGCACCGGTGGATGCGCGCATCGAGTGCGCGGCCGGGCACGTTGTCACGATGGACGAGCTCGTCGCTTCTGCCTGACGCACGGGGACCCGGACCTGCCGGTCCGGGCCCCCACCCACTGCGTTCGGTGGGGCTCAGCTCCCGCTCATGAAGCCGGCCACGTCATCACCGACATACTTGTCGGAGACGGACTTCGCGCCTCCCGGGACATCCGCGGCCCGGAAGATGTAGCTCGCATCGCTCGGCGACGCACCCACCTCGAACGTCAGCGGGACCGCCAGGCCCCCGGTCTCGACGGTGCCGATGTCCTCCTTGGCCTTGGTGACGCCCTCCGGCGTCAGGTCGCCGTCCTCGCACGCCTTGTCCAGGATCTGGCGCATGGTGTCCGCGGCCGCCGTGCCCCACACCACGCCCAGCGTGGGGTCGCCGGGGTTGGCGTCCTGGTACTTCTTGAGGAGATCGGGGAGCTGGTCGAACGGCGCCACCGGCGACGCGACGTACAGGTTCTTCTTCAGCGAGTCCCCTGCCGGACCGTCGAGCAGCGCCGGCGCGAAGACCGGGTTGTTGCCCGCGATCGGCACGTCCAGGCCCTGCGATGCGGCCACGCCGGCTATCGAGGCCGTCTGGGTCGGCGCCACGGTGATCGCGATGGCCTTGACGCCTTCGGACTTGAGCTTGGTCACCGGGGCGGTCATGTCCGTGTCGGTCGACTGGATCTGCTGCTCGACGACCGTCATGCCGTGCTGCTCGGCGAAGTACTTCGAGCCGGCCAGGCCGCCCTCGCCGTACTCGCCCTCGAAGTAGATGTGGCCGAGCTTGTCGCCCTCCTTGATCTTTCCCTCCTGGAGGAGGTAGTCGAGGACGTTGATCATCTCGACCTCGTACGTCGCCCCGACCACCGCGATCTCCGGGCTCTCGGTCAGCGACTGCGCCCAGGCCGCAGGGATGTTGACCATCTGGTCGGCCTCGAACTGCGGCAGCAGCCCGGTGTTGATCGGCGAGCCGATCGTCTGCTCGATGGCCAGCACGTCGTTGTGGATCGAGCTGTAGAGCTGGATGCCCTTCTGAGTGTCGTAGCCGTGGTCCTTCACCGTCGACTCGACGGTGTAGGTGTCACAGACCTTGTTGTCCTTCCAGTACAGCGCCTGGGCGTCGGTGATGTCCTTGCCGAGAGCCGCGAAGACTCCGGTGAGGTCGGTCAGCGACCCGAGCGTGATCGTGTCGCCGTCGATGCCTCGGCCGACCTTGACCCCGTCCTGCGTGCTGGTCTCCGAGTCCGAGGACTTGGTGCTGCACCCCGCGGCGCTCAGCACCATGGCGACCGACACGAGCGTGACCGCCCCGCGCTTCGTGTTCATTCTCATCAGTTGTTACCTCCGGTTGAGGAATCGGCTTGTGCCGGTGTGGTGTGGTGCTGATCGGCCCCCGAGGCGTCCGCCGAGGCGGCACCGGGTGCACGTGAGGGGCGCCGCAGGCGGCGCGCGAGGCCGGCGAGACCGCCGGGCTCGAAGACGACGACGAGGATGATCGCCAGTCCGTACAGGAAGGCCGCGGCCTGGCTGGCCACGATGCCGGGCTCGCCGGGCTCCACGATGAACGGCAGCGAGCCGGCGTACTCCTGGAAGATCAGAGGCAGCGCGCTGACGAAGGCGGCACCCATGATCGATCCCCAGACGGAGCCGAGGCCACCCAGCACGATCATCGCGAGGAACTGCACCGACAGCACCAGCCCGAAGGACTCGGGCGCGACGGAGCCGATCGACAGCGCGTAGAGCACCCCGGCCAGGCCGGCGTACATGGAGGAGACCAGGAACGCCCTCGCCTTGTAGCCACGGACGTCGACGCCCATGACCGCGGCCGCCACCTCGCTGTCGCGCAGCGTCTGCAGGGCGCGACCGGGGCGCGAGCGCACGAGGTTCGCGGCGAACCAGGCCGCCGCGACGCACAGCGCGAGGCCGAGGTACCAGAGCCGCTCGGCCTGCCCGAACGGCACGCCRAGCACCTCGAGGGGCGGCGAGTCGAGGCTGCTGAACTCGAAGCCGAACAGCGAGAAGTACGGGACGAGCCGGCCGTTGAAGCCACCGGTCACCGAGCTCCACGTGTTGAGCACGTGGTCGCCGATGAACACCAGGCCGAGCGAGGCGATACCGAGGTAGATCCCCCGCAGCCGGGCCGCGATCGGGCTGAAGAGCACGCCGGCGAGACCGGCGGCGAGGACGCCCAGGACCATGCCCAGCGCCGGCGGCAGCTCGAGGCCGCCGTAGGGGTTGGCCGACCCTCCGGGCGCACCCGAGACGTACGTGTAGGTGACGGCGCCGACGGCCAGGAAGAAGGCGTGGCCCAACGACAGCTGGCCGGTCGTGCCCACCAGCAGGTTGAGCCCGAGCGCACCGATGATCGCGGCGAAGACGGCGAACCCGGTGCGCAGCCAGAACTCGTCCACGTAGAGCGGCAGGGCGAGCAGCACGGCGAACAGGGCCAGCATCGCGAGCAGCTTCGCGACACGACCGGTCGACCGGCCGGTGGCTCGCCCCTCGCGGCGTGGGGCCTCGGGCTCCCGCACGGTGGTGGTGGACTCAGACACGGGTCATCTCCCGCGTGCCGAAGAGTCCGGCGGGTCGCACCAGCAGCACCGCGACCATGACGACGTACGGGACGACGTCGCCGAAGCCGCGACCCAGGAAGGCGATCTCGTCCTGGTAGCCGGCGGCCAACGACTCCGCGAGGCCGATCAGGATGCCGCCGACGAGCGCCCCACCGGTCGAGTCGAGGCCCCCGAGGATCGCCGCGGGGAGGGCACTCAGGGCGACCGTGGCGACCGCCGGGGTGACCCCCGGCGTCGGTGCGCCGACGGCGAAGAGGCCGGCGACGGCGGCGAGGATGCCGGCGATCATCCAGGCGAACATCGACACCCGGCCCATGTGGATGCCCATCAGGGCGGCGGCCTCGCCGTCCTCTGCGGCGGCCCGCATGGAGATGCCCCAGCTGGAGTACTTGAAGGTGAGGAAGAAGGCGCCGATGAGCACGGCGGCCGCGACGATGGCCAGGGCCCGGTTGGTGGTGAGGCCGACCCCGCCGATCGAGATCACGTCGCCGCCCCACGGGTGTCCGACGTTGAGGATGTCGGAGCCGATGCGCCGGGTCAGCTCGGTGACGATGATCAGGTCGACGCCGATGGTCAGGATCGCCAGGCTGATCACGGGCGCCCCTCGCAACCGGTTGATGAGCACGCGTTCGACGAGCACGGCCGCGATGGCGGAGCCGGCGATGCCGAGCGCGACAGCACCCCAGAAGCCGAGAGTCTCGTGCCAGCGGCCCATCAGGTAGGCGCCCAGCAGCAGCAGCGAGCCCTGCATGAAGCTGGTCACCTCGCTGGCCTTGAAGATGATCACGAAGCCCAGCGCGATGAGCGCGTAGATCGCGCCCAGCGACAGGCCGTTGAGCAGCAGGGACAGGAATTGCGTCATCGCGGGGTCTCCTCGTGGGGGTCCTGGTGCTGGTCCTGGTGCTGGTCCTCGTGCTGGTCCTCGTGCTGGTGCTGGTCGGCGCTCACGGTCGGTCCGGTCTCGTCACCCGAGCCGAGGTAGGCCCGGATGACCTCCGGGTCGGCCTGGGTCTCCTCCGGGGTGCCGTCCGCGATCCGGCGACCGAAGTCCAGGACGGTGACCCGGTCGGCGATGCTCATGACCATGCCCATGTCGTGCTCGACCAGGACGATGGAGATGCCGAGCTCGTCGCGGATCTCGAGCACGGCCCGGGCCATCCGGTCGGTCTCCTCCGCGTTCATGCCGGCCACCGGCTCGTCGAGCAGCAGCAGGCGCGGCTCCGTGCACAGGGCCCTGGCCACCTCGACCCGCTTCTGGTCGCCGTAGGACAGCACACCCACCGGGACGTCCAGCTTGGCGCCGAGGTCGAGGAAGTCCGCGATCTCCCGGATGCGCTCGCCGTGCACCTTCCCCTCGCGGGTGGCCCGCGGGAGCCGCAGCCCGGAGGAGATGAAGCCCGCCCGGGTCAGCGCGTGGCGCCCGAGCATGAGGTTCTCTGCCACCGTCTGGGTCCCGGACAGGGCGATGTTCTGGAAGGCCCGGGCGACGCCGAGGTTGGCGATCTTGTGCGGCCGCAGCCCGTTGAGGAGGGTGTCGCCGAGGCGGACCTCGCCCGACGTGGCCCGGTAGACCCCGGACAACACGTTGAACATCGTCGACTTGCCGGCCCCGTTGGGTCCGATCACGGCGTGCACCGTGCCGGGCAGGACCGTGAACGAGACGTCCGAGAGCGCCTTGATGGCACCGAACTCGACCGTGATGTGCTCGACGGTCAACGTCTCCGCGTCGGCGCGGAGACCGGCCTCGGGGCCCGTGGACCCGGTGGCCCCTGTGGGCGTCGTGCTCACGCGGACCACCTCGTCAGCTTCTTCCTCCGGGCGGTCGCGGTGGGCCTGCGGGGGCTCTCGCCGTCGCCGCCGTGACCGAGGTAGAGACGCTGGACGGCGTCGGAGGTCGCCAGCTCGGCCGCCGAGCCCGACAGCGACACCGTGCCGACGTCGAGGACGAAGGCGGTGTCGGCCACGCCGAGCGCCATCGTGGCGTTCTGCTCGACGAGCAGGACCGAGGTGCCCTGGCGGTTGATCTCGCGGATGACCTCACCGATCTGGCCGATGATCCGCGGCGCCAACCCCAGGGACGGCTCGTCGAGCAGCAGGAGCTGGGGCCGGGACATGAGGCCGCGCCCCATGGCCAGCATCTGCTGCTCACCTCCGGAGAGCAGGCCGGCGCGCTGGGCCCTCCGGTCGGCCAGCACGGGGAACATGTCGTAGATCCGGTCGTAGTCGGCCGACTTCTCCCCGCGGTCCTTGACCGCCAGGCGACCGGCCCTGAGGTTCTCCTCGACCGTGAGCCGGGTGAAGATGCGGCGCCCCTCGGGGACCTGCACGAGCCCACTGGTCACGCAGGCGGCGGGGTCGCGTCCCTTGAGGCTGTCCCCCCGGTAGACCACCTCCCCCCGCTCGATGCGTCCGCGGTGCAGGCGCAGCGTGCCGGACAGGGTCCGCAGCAGGGTGGTCTTGCCCGCCCCGTTGCTGCCGAGCAGCGCCACCACGGCACCCTCGTCCACCGAGAGGCTGATGCCGCGCAGGGCCTGCACGACTCCGCCGTACGTCACGGCGAGGTCCTTGACCTCGAGGATGGGTCGGCCAGATGTTGCGGGGATGCTCATGCTGGGGTCTCCAGTCGGATCTCGCGTTTGAGGATCTTGCCGGTCGCTGTCTTGGGGATCTCGTCGACGACGTCGACGATCCGGGGGTACTCGTGGAGCGCCACGCGACCGCGGACGTAGTCGCGCAGCTCGGCCCCGGTCGTGCTCGCGTGGGGACGCAGGGTCACGACGGCGCCCACCTCCGAGCCCAGGGTCGGGTGGGACAGCCCGATGACCGCGGCCTCGACCACGTCGGGGTGCTCCTGGAGCACCTCCTCGATCTGTCGCGGGTACACCTGCTGGCCACCCCGGTTGATCAGCTCCGTCGTGCGGTCCACCACGTGGAAGAACCCGTCCTCGTCGCGCACCCCCACGTCTCCGGTGTGCAGCCATCCGTCGACGAGGGTGGCCGCGGTGTCCGCAGGCCGCCCCCAGTAGCCCTTCATCACGTTGTGGCCGCGCACGAGGATCTCCCCCGGCTCGCCGTCCTCGACCTCGACGCCGTCGTCGTCGACCACCCGGAGGTCGACGCCCGCCACGGGCATCCCGATGGAGCCGACCCGGCGGCGGTCACGGCGGTTGAAGCTCACGACCGGCGATGTCTCGGACAACCCGTAGCCCTCGAGCACCAGGCAGTCGAAGGCCTCCTCGAACCCGAGGAGCACGCTCACAGGCATCGGAGCACCACCGGTGATGCCCACCCGCAGGCGAGACAGGTCGTGCTCGGCGCGGTCCGGCTGCTGCAGCATCGCGGCGTACATGGCGGGCACACCCTGCATCACCGTGACCCGCTGGTCCTGCAGGGCGCGGAGGGCCCCGGAGCCGTCGAAGTGGGCCAGTAGGGCGAGGCACGCTCCGGCGCGGACCGCGGCGTTGAGCCCGACCGTCTGCCCGAAGGAGTGGAAGAGCGGCAGTCCGCCGAAGACCACGTCCTCGGACGTCAGCTGCAGGAGGTCGTTCACGACGACCTCGCAGTTGCGGACCAGGTTGCCGTGCGTGAGCTCGGCCCCCTTGGGCCGGCCGGTCGTGCCCGAGGTGTGGAGGATCACCGCCGTGTCCGCGGCCGCCCGCGGCTCGACGCGGTCGAGCTCCGGGGCGTCACCGAGCATTCCGCCGAGCGCACCGGAGCCGACCAGGAGGGCGTCGGCGCCCACCGTGCGCGCCGCCGGCACCACGTGCTCGCGTGCCGTCGACCAGGCCACCAGCAGCCCGACATCCGAGTCCTCGAGGAGCTGCGTCATCTCCGGTTCCGCGAGCGCCGGGTCCGTCGGCACCACCACCGCGCCGAGGCGCAGGATCCCGTAGTAGAGCGCCGCGAACTCCGGCACGTTCGGCACCACGAGACCGACATGGTCGCCGGGGCGCACACCGCGCGCAGCGAGGAGGCCCGCGACCCGCCGGCTGTCCCGGTCGAGCTCCCCGAACGTCGTCACCCGGTCACCGGACGTCAGCGCCGCGGACCGTCCACGGGCGCGGGCGGTCCGCTCGAGGTTCTCGGCCAGGTTCACGCAGGTCTCCGTCGTGGGGAGTTGTGACCCGCCCCACAGTTGTGGAACCACGACCTGTCGGCCATAGTGACGGCACTCACATCGCCGGCAGTTCTTTGTTCGCCAGCACAATGAGAGGGACTCGGGTGGCTCTCCACGCAACGACGACCGACCCGCGGGTGGTGCGCGCCTGCGGGCTGCTGCTGGACAACGCCGACGACGTCGCCTGCAGCTCGGCGCAGATCATCCGGGCGGAGGAGCCCGCCTACGTCGACTTCATGAGCTACGAGGAGCTGGCGGCCGCGGTGCGCCCGAACATCGTCGGGCTGGTCGAGAGCGTGATGGTGAACGAGACCACGCTCCTGGCCGCGCCGCGACGTACCGGACGCGAGCGTGCCGAGGCTCGGTTCCCCCTCACGCTCGTCCTGCACGCCTACCGCTTGACCGCCCTGCACATCTGGGAGCGGTTGATCCGGTTGTGCGACGACGACCCGGCGACCAGCCGTGCCCTGCTCGACTCGGCCTCAGCACTGTGGAGCGCGGTCGACGTGTACTCGCAGGAGCTCGCGGCCGCCTACCGGGACGTGGAGACGGAGCGGCTCCTGCGTAGCGCCCGGGTCCGCGAGGCCGCGCTCGCCTCGCTGTTCAGCGGGGTGGGCGTGTCGGGACAGGGCTTCGCCGACGCCGCCACCGCCCTCCGGCTGCCCAAGGTCGGCCGCTTCGTCGTCGTCGCCTCGGACTCGTGGCCGGTCGAGCAGGAGGACGCGCCTGCCTCGGCGGAGCGCGCCCTGTCCTCGCTCGGGGTGCGCTCCGCATGGCGCTCGGAGGCCGACGGGGAGATCGGCCTCGTCTGCCTCGACCGCAGCCACCGGGTCGACCGGCTGATGGGCTACCTCACCTCCCTCACCGTCGGCCGGGTCGGGATCAGCGAGGCGTTCGAGGCCATCGTCGACACCCCGCAGGCGGTGACACAGGCCCAGCTCGCCCGGGACGCCGCGACACCCGGGGAGAACGTCGTCATGCGATTCGGGGACGCTCGCGTCGCCGCGCTGGTGGCCGCGGCGCCCGACCTCGCGAGGGGCCTCGCCCAGCAGGTGCTCGCCGGCGTCCTGCAGCAGGACGACGAGGAGCAGCTGCTCCTCCTCACGACCCTGAGGGCCTGGTACACCGCCCAGGGTTCGGCAGCCGACGCCGCCAGTTTCCTGCACTGCCATGCCAACACCGTCCGCTACCGACTCGCCAAGGTCACCCGGCTGACCGGACGCGACCTGCACGTCCCCAGCGACCTCGTGCACCTCTACCTCGCCCTCGAGGCCACCCGGCTGTGGCCGCCGTCACGCGACGCCTGACCTGGTTGTTGTACGTCGGAACAAATCCCTCCACCGGGCCTAGCCTTGCGGCATGCGCCTGCTGCTCCTCCGCCACGGCCAGACCGTCGCCAACACGACCGCCGCCCTGGACACCGCGGCCCCCGGGCACGACCTGACCGAGCTGGGCCGGCGGCAGGGGAACGCCGCCGCCCAGGCGCTCGGGTCAGCGGGGATCGGCCACGTCGCGGTGTCCACGGCTGTCCGGACCTCCCAGACCGCGGCCCCCCTCGCCGAGGCGCTCGGCCTGGACCCGGCGACGTACGACGGGCTGCGGGAGATCGCGGCCGGGGACTTCGAGATGCGCAACGACCACGCCGCGATCGAGGGCTTCCTCGGCACCATCGGCGGGTGGCTCGACGGCGACCTCGAGCGCCGGATGCCGGGCGGCGAGACGGGTCGTGAGTTCCTCGCCCGGTACGACGCCGCGGTCGAGCAGGTCTGCGCCGACGGGGCCGACGTGACCCTGGTCGTCAGCCACGGAGCCGCCATCCGCACGTGGGTCACCCACCGCGCCAGCGGAGACCACGCACCGATCCACGAGGGACTGCACAACACTGGGTGCATCACCCTCGACGGCACGCCCGCCGACGGGTGGGCCGTCGTCTCGTGGGAGCGCGAGCCGATCGGTGGCGCGTGGCTCGACGACGAGGGCGCCCCGGACCCGACCGGGGGCGACCTCGACCCCGAGGCCGACGAGGACGCTCAGTCCTCCGGGTCGTAGCCCAGGTTCGGTGACAGCCAGCGCTCGGCCTCGGCGAGGGTCCAGCCCTTGCGCTCGGCGTAGTCGGCGACCTGGTCGCGACCGAGCCGCCCGACGACGAAGTACTGCGACTGCGGGTGGGAGAAGTACCAGCCCGACACGGCCGCACCCGGCCACATCGCCATCGACTCGGTGAGCTCGATGCCGGTGCGCGACTCCACGTCGAGGAGGTCCCAGAGGGTGAGCTTCTCGGTGTGGTCGGGGCAGGCGGGGTAGCCGGGCGCCGGGCGGATGCCGGTGTAGCGCTCGGCGATGAGGTCGTCGTTGGCCAGCGTCTCGTCCGCGGCGTGGCCCCAGAACTCGGTGCGCACCCGCTGGTGCAGGCGCTCGGCGAAGGCCTCGGCCAGCCGGTCGGCCAGCGACTCGAGCAGGATCGCCGAGTAGTCGTCGTGCTCGGCCTTGAACTTCTCGATCCGCTCCCGGATGCCGTGACCAGCGGTGACGGCGAAGCCGCCGACGTGGTCCGCGAGTCCCGTCGCGCGGGGCGCCACGTAGTCGCTGAGCGCCCGGTTGGGGACGCCGGAGCGGTGCTCCCCCTGCTGGCGCAGGTGGTGGAGCGTGGTCAGCACCTCCGACCGCGTGTGGTCGGTGTAGACCTCGACGTCGTCGCCGACGCCGCTCGCCGGGAAGAACCCGTAAACGCCGCGGGCGGTCAGCCAGCGCTCCTCGACGACCCGGTCGAGCATCTCCTGGGCGTCGTCGTACAGCCTGCGGGCGGTCTCTCCGGTGGTCGGGTTGTTGAGGATGTCGGGGAAGCGGCCCTTCATCTCCCAGGCGTTGAAGAACGGCTGCCAGTCGATGTAGTCGCGGAGCTCGGAGAGGTCGTAGTCGTCGAGCACGTGCACGCCACTGCGGGCGGGCGTCGGCGGCTCGTAGTCGCTCCAGTCGATCGGCGTCGCGTTCTCACGCGCACCGTCGATGGTCAGCATCGGCCGGTCGTGCTTGGCCGCGTGCCGGGTGCGCAGCGAGTCGTAGTCGGCCTTGACGTCGGCCATCAGCGTGTCCCGACCGGTCTCGTGCAGCAGGGCGGCGGCGGTGGGCACCGAGCGTGAGGCGTCCTTGACCCAGACCACCGGGCCGTCGTACCGCGGGTCGACCTTGACGGCCGTGTGGGCGCGCGAGGTCGTCGCACCGCCGATCATCAGCGGGATGTCGAGGCCCTGGCGCTGCATCTCGGTCGCGAAGTTGACCATCTCGTCGAGCGACGGCGTGATGAGCCCGGACAGGCCGATGATGTCGGCGCCCACCTCGGCGGCCGTGTCGAGGATCTTCTGGGCCGGCACCATCACCCCGAGGTCGATGACCTCGTAGTTGTTGCACTGCAGCACCACGCCGACGATGTTCTTGCCGATGTCGTGGACGTCGCCCTTGACGGTGGCCATCACGATCGTGCCGTTGGTGTCCTTGGCGGTGGCGTACTCGGGGTTGTCGAGCTTCTCCTGCTCGATGTACGGGATGAGGTGGGCGACGGCCTTCTTCATCACGCGGGCGCTCTTGACCACCTGCGGGAGGAACATCTTGCCGGCGCCGAAGAGGTCGCCGACGACGTTCATGCCGTCCATCAGCGGTCCCTCGATGACCTCGATCGGGCGACCGCCGCGCTCGGCGATCTCCACGCGCAGGATCTCGGTGTCGGCCTCGATGTGGGCGTCCATGCCCTTGACCAGGGCGTGGGTGATCCGCTCCCCGATCGGCAGCCCGCGCCACTCGTCCTCGGCGACCTCCGCCGCCTCGCCGGTGCGGTTGTGCGCCTCCGCGATCTCCAGCAGCCGCTCGGCGGCGTCGGGGCGGCGGTTGAGGACGACGTCCTCGATCCGCTCCCGCAGCTCGGGGTCGACCTCGTCGTAGACGGTCAGGGCCCCGGCGTTGACGATCCCCATGTCGAGGCCCGCCCGGATGGCGTGGAAGAGGAACACGGCGTGGATCGCCTCGCGCACCGGGTTGTTGCCGCGGAAGGAGAACGACACGTTGGAGATGCCGCCGCTGACCTTCGCGCCGGGGAGGTTGGCCTTGATCCACCGGGTGGCCTCGATGAAGTCGTGCCCGTACGACGCGTGCTCCTCGATGCCGGTCGCCACCGCGAAGACGTTGGGGTCGAAGATGATGTCCTCGGCCGGGAAGTCGACCTCGTCGACGAGGATCCGGTAGGCGCGCTCGCAGATCTGCTTGCGACGCTCGAGGTTGTCGGCCTGGCCGTCCTCGTCGAAGGCCATCACGACCGCTGCGGCGCCGTACTGGCGGCACAGCCTCGCGTGCTCGCGGAAGGCGTCCTCCCCCTCCTTCATGGAGATGGAGTTGACGATGGCCTTGCCCTGCACGCACTTGAGACCGGCCTCGATGACCTCCCACTTGGAGGAGTCCACCATCACCGGCACCCGGCTGATGTCGGGCTCGGAGGCGATCAGCTTGAGGAAGCGGTCCATGGCCGCGACCCCGTCGATCATCCCCTCGTCCATGTTGACGTCGATGACCTGCGCGCCGTTCTCGACCTGCTGCGCGGCGACCGACAGGGCGGCGTCGTAGTCGCCGTCCTTGATCAGCGTGCGGAAGCGGGCGGAGCCGGTGATGTTGGTGCGCTCGCCGACGTTGACGAAGAGGCTGTCCCCGGTGAGCGTGAACGGCTCGAGCCCGGACAGGCGCATCGCCGGGGCGACGTCCGCGGGTACCCGGGGGGCCTTGTCGGCCACGGCCTCCGCGATGGCACGGATGTGGGCGGGGGTGGTGCCGCAGCAGCCGCCGACGAGGTTGACCAGCCCGCTCGCGGCGAACTCGGACACGACGGCCGCGGTCTCCTCGGCCGCCTCGTCGTACTCACCGAAGGCGTTGGGCAGTCCGGCGTTGGGGTACGCCGACACGAAGACGTCGGCGATCCGGGACAGCTCGGCGACGTACGGGCGCATCTCGCTGGCGCCGAGGGCGCAGTTGAGGCCGACCAGGAGCGGCCGGGCGTGGCGCACCGAGTTCCAGAACGCCTCGGTGGTCTGACCGGACAGGGTTCGACCGGACGCGTCGGTGATGGTGCCGCTGATGACGACCGGCCAGCGCCGACCCAGGTCGGTGAAGACCTGGTCGACCGCGGAGATGGCCGCCTTGGCGTTGAGGGTGTCGAAGATCGTCTCGATGATGACCAGGTCCGCTCCCCCGTCGAGCAGCCCGCGGGTCGCCTCGGAGTACGCAGCGACCAGCTGGTCGTATGTGACGTTGCGGGCGCTGGGGTCGTTGACGTCCGGCGAGATGGACGCCGTGCGCGTCGTCGGTCCGAGCGCGCCGGCGACGTACCGGGGACGCTCGGGGGTCTGGGCACTGATCTCGTCGCAGACCCGGCGCGCCAGCAGGGCGGCCTCGAGGTTCAGCTCGTAGGCCAGCTCGGCCATCCCGTAGTCCGAGAGCGAGATCGCGTTGGCGTTGAACGTGTTGGTCTCGATGATGTCCGCGCCGGACTCGAGGTACTCACGGTGGATGTTCTCGATGATGTGCGGCTGGGTGAGCGTCAGCAGGTCGTTGTTGCCGACCAGGTCGCTCTCCCAGTCGGCGAAGCGGTCGCCCCGGTAGCCGGCCTCGTCGGGCCGGTCCCGCTGGATCGCCGTGCCCATGGCGCCGTCGATGACCAGGATCCGCTCGCGCATGGCGGCGGCGAGCTCCTCGGTGGCATCGGGACGGTGCTGGATCGCGGGATCGGGACTCACAGGCCTCTCGGCTCCTCTCGGCTGGGCTGCCAGCCTAGGTTCGGCGTTCCACGGGGTGGACACCCTTCCCAGATCGTGACACCGCTCGGGGGTGCCCCCGAAATCCCGGGACCGTCACGCAGACCTGCTGGGGTGGTCGTACGGCACCGGTCCATGGCCCTGTCGGGGCTCACCTTCCGCCCGGTCGGGGGATTCCGGTCCCCCTGCCGCCGACCTAGCGTGTCCGGGCGGGCATCCGGACCAGGGGGTCGGGAATCCGCGGAGGGAGCGATCGTCGCCGTGACGGGGGCGGCGACGCTCGGCCCGCGGCGCACGGCCCCGGCGCACGGCCCCGACGCGCGGGTCACGGATGTCACTCTCCTCGCGGACTAGGCTGGAACCGTGATCGAGTTCGACGATGTCCAGGACCTGGTGTCCCCCGTGGTGATCGCGGCCTTCGAGGGCTGGAACGACGCCGCCGACTCCGCGTCGGCCGTGGTGGACCACCTCATGGCGGTGTGGGACGCCACGGTCATCGGGGCCATCGATCCCGAGGAGTTCTACGACTTCCAGGTCAACCGGCCCATGGTCGGCACCGACGACCACGGCCACCGCCGGCTCACCTGGCCCACCACCAGGATCGCCATCGCCTCTCCCCCGGGCCTGCACCGCGACGTGATCCTCGTCCGCGGGATCGAGCCCAACATGCGCTGGCGCCAGTTCTGCGCCGAGCTGCTGGCGGCCTGCGACGACCTCGGCGGCGAGCTCGTCGTCACGCTGGGTGCCCTGCTGGCCGACGCCCCGCACACGCGGCCCATCCCGGTCACGGGTACCGCCACCGAGCCCGAGCTCGTGGACCGCCTCAAGCTGGAGCAGTCGACGTACGAGGGTCCGACCGGGATCGTGGGTGTCTTCCAGGACGCCTGCGTCCAGCTCGACATCCCCTCGGCGTCCTACTGGGCGGCGGTGCCGCACTACGTCGCGCAGCCGCCCTGCCCCAAGGCGACCCTCGCCCTCATCGGTGCGCTCGAGGAGCTCCTCGAGTGCAGCATCCCGCTCGGCGACCTGCCAGAGGACTCCAAGGCGTGGGAGCGCGGGGTCGACGAGCTCGCCGAGGAGGACGAGGACGTCGCCGACTACATCCGGGCGCTCGAGGAGACCCGCGACACCGCCGACCTGCCCGAGGCCACCGGCGAGGCGATCGCGCGCGAGTTCGAGCGCTACCTGAAGCGTCGCGACCAGGACTGACGTCCGGCGTCGCCCTCGCTCGCCCGCGTCAGCCGCGTGAGCGGTGGCTGAGCCACATTGTCGAGCCACATTGTCGAGCCACGAGATGTGGCTGACCTACCGCCACCGGGCGTGGCGTCCCTCGACGCGCGCGTGAGCGGTGGCCGAACCACGTTCCCGAGCCCGGAAATGTGGCTGACTCACCGCCCGCCCGGGTGTGGCCCTCGCTCGCCCGCGTCAGCCGCGTGAGCGGTGACTGAGCCACATTGTCGAGCCACGAGATGTGGCTGACTTACCGCCACCGGGCGTGGCGTCCCTCGACACGCGCGTGAGCGGTGGCCGAACCACGTTCCCGAGCCCGGAAATGTGGCTGACCCACCGCCCGAACGGATCAACCCGTCAGAGCGAGAGCCCGAGCGCCGCATCGAGGACCGGCAGCAGCGCGGCCGCGGCGTCCCGGTCGCTGGTGTCGGCGAGCCCGTGGTCGCCGAGCGTCGCGGCCACCCAGCCGTCGACTGCTGCGAGGGCCGTCGGGGCGTCCAGGTCGTCGGCGAGCGCGGTGAGGACGGCCTCGACCACCGGGGCGGCGGGAGCACCAGCGCCGAGGGACAACGCCTTGCGCCACGTGTCGAGGGTGTCCACGGCGTCCCAGAGCTGGCTGTCGGTCCACTCCCAGTCGCTGCGGTAGTGGTGGCGCATCAGCACCAGGCGGATGGCCATCGGGTCGACGTCGCTGTTGCGGAGCGCCGAGACGAAGACCAGGTTGCCCTTGGACTTCGACATCTTCTCGCCGTCGTACGCCACCATCCCGGCGTGGGCGTAGGCGCGCGCGAGACGCTCACCGGGGGACGCGACCTGCGCGTGGCCCGCGGACATCTCGTGGTGGGGGAAGACGAGGTCGCTGCCGCCGCCCTGCACGTCGAAGGCCGCACCGAGGTGCTCGAGCGCGATCGCCGAGCACTCGATGTGCCATCCGGGTCGACCGGGGCCGAAGGGGCTGTCCCAGGCCGGCTCACCCTCGCGCTCGCCGCGCCACACGATGCAGTCGAGCGGGTCCTTCTTGCCCGGGCGGTCGGGGTCGCCGCCACGGTCGGGGAAGACGCGCAGCATGGTCTCGCGGTCCCAGCCGGACACGTCGCCGAACGCGGGGTCGGCCGTGACGGAGAAGTAGAGGTCGGTCTCGACCTGGTAGACCGCGCCGGCCTCCTGGAGCCGCTGGATCAGGTCGATGACCAGGGGGATCGACTCGACGGCGCCGATGTACTGCGCCGGGGCCAGGACCCGCAGCGCCTCCATGTCGTGGCGGAACAGCTCGGTCTCGCGCTCGGCGAGCTCGACCCAGTCGACGCCGACCTTCGTGGCCCGCTCGAGCAGCGGGTCGTCGACGTCGGTGACGTTCTGGACGTAGGTGACCTCGTGGCCGGCGGTGCGCCAGGCGCGGTTGAGCAGGTCGAAGGCGACGTAGGTCGAGGCGTGGCCGATGTGGGTGGCGTCGTACGGCGTGATCCCGCAGACGTAGAGGCGGGCCGGGCCCTCGGGGCGGGTCTCGACGAGCGTCCCGGTCGCGGTGTCGTGCACGCGCACCACGGGACCGCTGACAGGGAGGATCGGGACGTCGGGATCAGACCAGCTACGCATGCCGGGCAGCCTATCCGGCGGGGCAGTGGCGGGACCTAGAAGGGCGGCCAGGGGATGACCGGCCACGATCCCTCGGGATCGGGCAGCACCCCGGTGCGCAGCAGGCGCTGCGCGCGCCGCCGGGTGGCCTCGACCTCGGTGACCGCGAGCATGTCCTCGAGCCGCTCCCCCAGGTCGCCGCGCAGCGCGTCGAGCACCTTCTCGACGCCGGCSAGCTCCTCCTCGGTGAGGGGTTCGCCCGCCCAGCCCCAGAGCACGGTGCGCAGCTTGTGCTCGACGTGGAAGGTCACCCCGTGGTCGACGCCGTAGCGGTGCCCGTCCGGCATCGCCAGCACGTGCCCACCCTTGCGGTCGGCGTTGTTGACCACGACGTCGAAGACGGCCATCCGCCGCAGGGCGTCGGTGTCCTCGTGCACCAGCGAGATGGGGCGGTCGGACTCGTCGAGGCCGTCGAAGACGTGGCGGAAGCCCGCGGGCACCCGCCCTCCGGGCACCAGGTCCACGGCGTCCTGGGCGGGGTCGGGCTCACGCCACAGCTGGACCATGCCGGGACCGTGCGGGCCCTCCCGGAGGATCGTCAGCGGCACGACGTCCCAGCCGAAGGCCTCCGACACGACGTACGACGCCACCTCGCGCGCCGCGAGCGTGCCGTCCGGGAAGTCCCACAGCGGCCGCTCGCCACGGATCGGCTTGTAGACGCACCGCACGCCGGCGATCTCGCCGACGAACGTGGCGTTGGAGGCGGGCATCACCCGGCCGTGGAGCGTGATCTCCCCGACCAGCGCGTCGCCACCGCTCGGCTCGGTCACGACGGGTCAGGCCTGCGGGTCTCGACGCTTGAAGCCGTTGGCCCGCACGCACAGGTGGCCGTCGGGGTCGACCGGGTTGCCGCAGAAGGGGCAGTCGGGACGCCCCGCGCCGATGACAGTGCGGGCCCGACCGACGAAGGCCCGGGCCGCACCGGCCGTCAGCCGGACCAGGAAGATCTCGTCGGGCTCGGGCTCCTCGAGGTCCTCGTCGACCTGCTCCGGGGAGACGACCGCCGCCTCGGTGAAGGGGAAGACCTCGATGACGATCCGATCGGTCGAGGAGTCCCACGAGAGGGTCATCGTGCCCGCTCGGAACTCCTCCTCGATCGGCTGCTCGAGGGGCTCGTTGTCGACGAGGTCGAAGGGCGCGACCGCGGGCACGAGGGCACCGCCGCCGGCGGCCTGCATCACCTCGTCGAGCAGCTCGTCGACGCGCTCGGCCAGGGCTTCGACCTGCTGCTTCTCGAGGGCGACGCTGGTGACGCGCGCGCCGTCGCGGGCCTGCAGGAAGAAGGTCCGGTGACCGGGCTCGCCGACGGTGCCGGCGACGAAGCGCTCGGGCGGGTCGAAGGCGTGGACGAGTGGCATGTCACTCACCCTAGGACCCTGCCGGGGACGGCTCGGGTCCGGCTCCGCCACCGACCGGCGCGTCCGCCGTACGACGCCGCCTGGTCGCCCGGGTCTTCCTGGTCTTCACCGGCGGGCTCAGCCAGGACAGGTCGCCCGCCGACGTGTTCGTGCCCAGGACGTAGGGGCGCGACTCGGTGTAACGCACGATCGACACCGACGCCGGGTCGACCTGGATCCGCTGGAACAGGTCGAGGTGGGTGCCGAGGGCGTCGGCCAGGATCGCCTTGATGACGTCGCCGTGGCTGACGGCCAGCCACACGGCCCCGGGACCGTGCTCCTCCTCCACCAGCCGGTCGTGGCGGCGTACGGCCTCGACGGCCCGGTCCTGCATCGCCCGCATCGACTCCCCACCGGGGAAGGTGGCGGCCGACGGCTGCGACTGCACGACCTTCCACAGCGGCTCCTTGGCCAGGTCCTTGAGCTCACGGCCCTGCCACTCGCCGTAGTCGCACTCGCTGAGCCGCCGCTCGGTGGTGACCGAGAGGTCCCCGGACTGGGCGGCGAGGATCGCCCGCGTCGTCTGCTTGCAGCGCTCGAGGGGGCTGGAGACGGCGGCCGACAGCCGCACCGGGGCGAGCCGGTCGGCCGTCGCGACGGCCTGCTCGGTCCCCCGCTCGTCGAGCCGTACGCCGGCCAGCCGACCCGCCAGCACGCCCGTGGCGTTGGCGGTGGTGCGGCCGTGTCGCACGAGGATCACGGTTGCCATGCCCGCGACACTAGCGGCAGTGTGTGGCGGCGAAGCCGACGCGTTCGCTCGATGACCAGCGGCAGCGTGGCGGCGTTACCGACGCGCTCGCTCGATGACCAGTGGCACTAACCTGACAGGGTGATCGTCGACAACGCGCTGTACCACGACGGCGTGCGGGTCCCCCTCGACGGCGGGGACCCCAGCCTCGGCCACGCCCGCGTCCCGTGCGGCCTGGGCGACTTCCAGTGGGTCGGCATCACCGACCCGACCCCGGACGAGCTCCAGCTGATCGCCCGCACCTTCGACCTGCACCCCCTGGCCGTGGAGGACGCCGGCGACTCCCACCAGCGCCCCAAGGTCGAGCGCTACGGCGACATGCTCTTCCTCGTCCTCAAGACCCTCTGGTACGTCGACGAGCACGACGCCGTGGAGACCGGCGAGATCAACCTGTTCGTCGGCCACGACTTCATCGTCACCGTCCGGCACGGCGAGGGGATCGACCTCGCCACGTCCCGGCGCGACCTCGAGCAGCGGGCCCAGGTCCTCGAGCACGGGCCGATGGCGGTCATGTACGCCATCTGCGACCGCGTGGTCGACGAGTACGAGAAGGTCGGCGCCGCGCTCGAGATCGACGTGGACGAGGTCGAGGAGTCGGTCTTCTCCCCCGCCCGCACCGACGACTCGGTCCGGATCTACACCCTCAAGCGTGAGATCGCGGAGGTACGCCGCGCGATCATGCCGCTGCGCGAGCCGATGCGCCGCTTCGCCCTGGGCGAGGTCAAGGGGATCGACGAGGAGACGGCCACCTACTTCCGCGACGTGGCCGACCACCTCCAGCGGGTCTCGGAGGTCATCGACAACCTCGACGGGCTGCTCTCCACCGCCTTCGACGCCCACCTGGCCCGCATCTCGGTGCAGCAGAACGAGGACATGCGCAAGATCTCCGCGGGCGCCGCGCTGGTCGTCGTACCCACCCTCATCGCGGGCGTCTACGGGATGAACTTCGACCACATGCCCGAGCTCCACTGGGACTACGGCTACGCCTTCGCCATCGCGTTGATGGTCGGCGCCTCGGCCTTCCTCCTGTGGTTCTTCAAGAGGTCGGGATGGCTCTGAGCGACACCACCACACCGCGACTCAACGCATGGCGGGTCGTGTGGTGGTTCGGCTTCGTCAGCCTGGCCGCCGACATGGTCTACGAGGGCGCCCGGTCGATGTACGGCCCGGTGCTGGCCGCCCTCGGGGCCTCCGCGGTGGTCGTCGGCCTCGTGACCGGAGCCGGCGAGGCGATGGCGCTGGTGCTGCGCCTGGTGTTCGGTCCCGTCGCCGACCGGACCGGGCGCTACTGGACCCTCACCATCGTGGGCTACGGGCTCACCGCCGTGTGCGTGCCGCTGCTCTGGCTGTCGCCCCGGCTCGGGTCGGCCGGGCTGGCCTTCGCGATCACGATGATCCTGCTGGAGCGCCTGGGCAAGGCCGTGCGGTCCCCCTCCAAGTCGGCCCTGCTCGCGCACGTCGCCGGCGCCGTCGGGCGCGGCCGGGGCTTCGGGGTGCACAAGGCGCTCGACCAGGTGGGCGCCTTCGCCGGTCCGCTGCTGGTCGCGGCCGTCGTGGCCGCCGCCTCGCTGTGGGCGGGCATGGCCGTCCTCGCGATCCCCGGGGCCATCGCCATGGTGCTGCTCCTGACGCTGCGCCACCGGGTGCCTGACCCCAGCATCTACGACCCCTCGACCCCGTCGGCGGCCGCGGCCGGCGCCCCGGCGGACACGGCGGACCCGGCCCCCTCCGCCCCGAGCCGCGGCTGGTGGGCCGATGCGGTCGGTGCCGGGCTCCCCGGCGACTTCTTCCGGTACGCGTTCGCCGCCTCGCTGACCACCGGCGCCCTGGTGACCTTCGGGATCATCGGCTACCACCTCACCGTCGAGGGGATCGTCCCGGTCGCCGCCGTCCCGCTCGTCTACGCGACCGCCATGGCGGTGGAGGCGGTGGCCGCGCTGCTGGTCGGCTGGGCCTACGACCGGGCCGGGGCACGCATCCTGCTCCTGGTGCCCATCCTGGTGGCCGTGGTGCCTGCCCTGGTGCTCGGCCCGAGCCTCGTGATGGTCGTCGCCGGGGTGGTCGTCTGGGGCTTCGCCCACGGCGTGCAGGACTCCACGATCAAGGCCGCCGTCGCCGACCTCGTGGAGGCACCACGACGGGCCACGGCGTACGGCGTCTTCGCCGGCATCCAGGGACTGTTCGCGATCGTCGGCGGCGCGGGGGCGGGCTGGCTCTACGAGCGGTCGCTGACCGCGCTGGTCGTGGTCGTCACCCTCAGCCAGCTGGTGGCGCTGACCCTGCTGCTGCAGACGTTCAGGCGGACAGCACGCCTGTCGCGAGCAGGATGAGCGTCGCGGCGCCGAGCAGCACGCGGTAGATCACGAACGGCGTGTACGAGTGGGTCGAGACGTACCGCAGCAGCCAGGCGATGGCGGCGTACCCGACGGCGAAGGAGACCACGGTCGCGACGATCGTCGGACCCCAGCCGTAGGTGTTGTCGCCGTTCGGGATCTCCTTGAGCTCGAAGAGCCCGGCGCCGACCACCGCGGGGATCGCGAGGAGGAAGGCGAAGCGGGTGGCGGCCTCTCGCTCGAAGCCCAGCACCCGACCCATCGAGATCGTCGCCCCGCTGCGCGAGACGCCCGGGATGAGGGCGAGCGCCTGGGCGACGCCCATCAGGATGGCGTCGCGCAGGGTGATCTGCCTGATCTCGCGGTCGTCGGTGCTGAAGTGATCGGCGAGGCCGAGCACGACGCCCATCACGATGAGCGTGGTGCCGACGATCCACAGGTTGCGGAAGTCCTCCTCGATGACGTCCTTGAGGAGGACGCCCAGGACCACGATCGGCAGCGAGCCGATGATGACGAACCACCCCATGCGGGCGTCGAACTGCCCGCGCCACTCCGGCTTGAACAGCGACAGCAGCCAGGCCTTGCCGATGCGCCAGATGTCGTGACGGAAGTAGATGAGGACCGCCAGCTCGGTGCCGATCTGGATCACCGCCGTGAAGGCGGCGCCCGGGTCGCCCCACCCGAAGAGCTCGGGGAAGATCCGCAGGTGCGCGCTGCTGGAGATCGGCAGGAACTCGGTGAGCCCCTGGATGACGCCGAGGACGATGGCCTGAAGGAGTTCCCACACGGCGTAGGAGCCTACGGGGACGCGTCTGCGGCGAGCCGGAGGGCCCGCCGTGGCGGGCACCACTAATCTCTGCGGCATGCAGCAGCGCTCGCTCGGCTCGACCGGCCTGAAGGTGTCCCGTCTCGGTCTCGGCACCATGACCTGGGGGCGCGACACCGACGAGCACGAGGCGCGCGACCAGCTCATCGCCTTCGCCGAGGCGGGCGGCACCCTGATCGACACCGCCGCCGGATACGGCGACGGGGCCAGCGAGGAGCTCATCGGCACCCTCATCGGTGACGTCGTCGGCCGCGACGAGATCGTGCTCGCGACCAAGGCCGGCATCTCGCGGCGCAGCGGCCAGCGGGTCACCAACACCTCGCGCGGACACCTGCTGACCTCCCTCGACGCGTCGCTCGAGCGGCTCGGCGTCGACCACGTGGACCTGTGGCAGGTGCACGTGTGGACCGACGAGACCCCGGTCGAGGAGACGCTCACCGCGCTCGACCTGGCCATCACGTCCGGGCGGGCGTCGTACGTCGGCGTCTCCAACTACAGCGGGTGGCAGACGGCCCAGGCGGCCACCTGGCAGCGCGCCGTACCGGGCCGGGCGACCTTGGCGTCCACCCAGGTCGAGTACTCGCTGCTCAACCGGAACATCGAGCACGAGGTCGTCCCCGCCGCRCAGGCGCTCGGGCTCGGCGTGCTCCCCTGGTCGCCGCTGGGCCGCGGGGTCCTGACCGGCAAGTACCGCTCCGGCACACCGTCGGACTCGCGCGGCGCGACCGAGCACTTCGGCGGCTTCGTGGGCGTCTACCTCGACGAGCGGGGTCGCTCGATCGTCGAGGGCGTGGCCCGGGCCGCCGACGGGCTGGGCTGGTCCCCGCTCGAGGTGGCACTGGTGTGGGTCCGCGACCGGCCGGGCGTCACCGCCCCGATCGTGGGTGCGCGGACCGCCGCCCAGCTGCGCGGGGCCCTCGGCATCGAGGAGCTGACCCTGCCCCGCGAGATCGTGGACGCCCTCGACGACGTGAGCGGCGACTGATGGCTCGCGCGCACCGTCGACCGCCGGGGCCGGGAGTGGAGTGGGAGTTCGAGACCCTCACCCTGTCCCGCGAGTTCTCGCGCAACGTGGTCACCCGGATGCTCGTCGAGCGTGCCGAGCACGGCGGCTGGGAGCTCGACCGGCTGCGGATCGGCGACGACGGCGTGCGTCGTGTCGTCCTGCGCCGCAAGATCATCCGCCAGCGGCTGACGCTGTTCGCCGGCTGAGCCGGCGGCGCTAGTCACCAGGCGTCATTGTCGGGCCCCGCCGCACGGGGCGATACTCACGCATGAGGTTCATGGCGGCGGTTCTGGCGTTCCTGGTCTTGGCATCCGCGGGCATCGGGACCGCACACGCGGCCCCCGCCTCGGGAGTGGTGCTGCCGAGCAAGGCGACCCTCCTGGCCGACGGGTCGGTGCAGATCACCATGAAGGTGCGCTGCAACGACCGGCAGCAGGCCTTCGAGTGGAGCGTGGAGGTCCGCCAGGGCTCCGTCTACGGCAACGACAGCGCCGGTCCGGTGGCCGGCCTCGTCACCTGCGACGGACACTTCCACACCGTCGGGGCGCTCGTCCCGGGCGCGAACGGCCCCTACACGGCCGGTACCGCCAACGTCCAGGCACTGGTGCAGCTGTACGACACCGACGAGGGCTCCGACGTCGAGCTGCAGGACCTGGAAGTGGTCCGGCTCCGACACTAGGTATCCGGCCGCCGCAGCGCGACCACCACGACGGCGCTGCGCTGATACCGCATGGAGGGCATGGACAAGGCCCAGCCCCTCTGTTGTCGTGAAGGTCCACCCATCCGTCACGCAGTCGCACCTGGACGCCACATGCGCACTCGACTCTCGCTCGTCCTCGCCTGTCTCACCACCCTTCTCGCAGCCCTCCTCGCCGGGAGCCAGACCTCGGCCCACGCCATCACGTACGGCGTTGCCGACGCCGGCGAGCACCCCAATGTCGGCTCCTTCGTCGGCACCTACACCGACCCCGACAGCGGCGACTCCGTGCTGTTCCAGCTGTGCACCGGCACCCTGATCGCCGAACAGGTCGTCCTGTCGGCCAGCCACTGCTTCAGCGGACTGCCGCCCGAGATCACCGACATCACCTTCACCTTGGACGAGGTCATCGACGCCGACCGGGACGGGGCCGTGGACGCCGACGTGCAGCTCCTGACGGGCACTCCCGTCACCCACCCGCTGTTCGACAGCGGCGGGGCGAGCAACCCGTACGACATCGCCGTCTTCCTCCTCGACGAGTCGGTCACCGACGTCGATCCGGCTCCTCTCGCGCCGGCCGGCACCCTGGACCGGTCCGGACTGCGCCACGAGACCGTCACCGCCGTGGGCTACGGAACCGTGCGGACGACCAACCGCACGGGGCCCCAGGGCTTCGAGGACGGATGGCGACGCGAGAAGGCCGACCAGCACCTGTTGTCGGTCACCAAGGCATGGGCGACGCTGTCGATGAACTACGCGACAGGCAACGGCGGCACCTGCTACGGCGACTCGGGCGGCCCACACTTCCTCGACGGGGCGGTGGTGTCGGTCACCGTGACCGGCGACTTCGTGTGCAAGGCCACCGACAAGACCTACCGGGTGGACACGCCTTGGGCACGAGATTTCCTCGCCCCGTTCGTCGCACTCCCCTGAGGGTCCCGCAACCGTCAGAGCTCGTCGAGGAACCGGTCGAAGACGCGCGCCCCGAACTCCAGCGCGTCGACCGGCACCCGCTCGTCCACGCCGTGGAAGAGCGCGGTGAAGTCGAGGTCCGCCGGCAGCCGCAGCGGCGCGAAGCCGTACGACGTCATGCCCAGCTTGGTGAAGTGCTTGGCGTCGGTGCCCCCGCTCATGAGGTACGGCGCGACCACGGCGTCCGGGTCCTCCGCCAGGAGGGACCGGGTCATCGCGTCGACGAGGTGGCCCTCGTAGGGCATCTCCCACGGCTGCTGGTGCGACAGGAAGTCGATGTCGACGCCCTCACCGCACAGCTCGCGCAGGGTGTCGAAGAACTCGTCCTCGTAGCCGGGCAGGAAGCGCCCGTCGACGTGGGCCGTGGCCTCGGTGGGGATCACGTTCACCTTGTAGCCCGCTCCGAGCATCGTCGG
Source organism: Nocardioides sp. P4_G4 (assembly GCF_056401085.1). Classification (NCBI taxonomy): domain Bacteria; kingdom Bacillati; phylum Actinomycetota; class Actinomycetes; order Propionibacteriales; family Nocardioidaceae; genus Nocardioides; species Nocardioides sp. P4_G4. The sequence continues at coordinate 42,242 of NZ_JBFUKA010000003.1, read as the reverse complement.
GTTGGCGGTGTTGCGGATCACCGCGCCGAGCATGCGGGCGGCGCTGCCGAACTCGTCGATGAGGTCCGCGGCGTTCTCGGGGGTCGCCTCGGTGCCCGCGATGTCGGCCACGGTGGCGAGCAGCACCTCCATGGTCGGCGTCAGACGCACCGGCCACTGGTGGGCACCGATCCGGGCGACGGCTCCGCTGAGCCGGGTGACGGCGTTGTCGGTGTTGATCATCGAGCCGTGGCCGGCCCGTCCGCGAGCGGTGAGCTTCATCCAGGCCATGCCCTTCTCGGCGGCCTCGATCAGGTAGATCCGACGGCCGCGGACCGTGGCGCTGAAGCCACCGACCTCGCCGATGGCCTCCGTGCAGTCGGCGATCTCGTCGGGGTGCTGCTCGACGATCACCTCGGCCCCCTTGTGCCCGCCGGCCTCCTCGTCGGCGGTCAGGCACAGCACCAGCTCGCGATCGGGCAGCCGCCCGGCGCGGGCCCGGGCCCGGACGGTGCTGAGCAGCATCSCGTCGAAGTCCTTCATGTCSACKGCCCCGCGGCCCCAGACGAAGCCGTCCTGGACCTCGCCGGAGAACGGGTGGACCTGCCAGTCCTCGACGGCCGCGGGCACGACGTCGAGGTGGCCGTGCACCAGCAGCGGCGGCTTGCCCGAGGTGGACGACCCGCCCCACCGGGCGACCAGCGACGTACGGCCCGGCTCGGACTCGTAGAGACGGGACTCGATGCCCACCTCGTCGAGCAGGGTGGCGACGTACTCCGCGGCCTTGCGCTCCCCCGGACCCTCCTCCTCGCCGTAGTTCGAGGTGTCGATCCGGATCAGCTCGCGGCACAGGTCGACGACCTCGTGGGCGGGGTCGTGGGCGGGGTCCTGAGCAGTCTCCGGACGGGTCACCGAGCTCTCGTCAGCCATGCCCTCATCCTGCCCCAGAGGAGGAGGGACCCCGATTCGAGAGTTGGGCAGACGTCTTGCTACGGTTCTCCAGCACTCGTCCGGGTGGCGGAATTGGCAGACGCGCTAGCTTGAGGTGCTAGTGCCCGTATTAGGGCGTGGGGGTTCAAGTCCCCCCTCGGACACTGAGAAGGCCCCGGCTCCACGGGGCCTTTTCTTCATTTCGGCCCGCGACGCAGTGGCTTACTCCTCGAGGGCTCGCAGTGCACGCCCTCGCGCCGAACGCATCTGAGTCACGCGGGCGGACAGCTGGGTGACGTCGGCGTCGCGGCGGCTGACGAGCTGGTGGGGGTCGGTGGCGAGGTCGTACAGTTCCCACTCGTCGCGCTCGTGGTGCTCGATGTAGGCGGTCGGGCCCTGGCGGAGCATCGCCCAGTCCAAGAACGTGTTCTCCACCAGCAGCCGGTGACGCCACGACGACCAGTCCCCGGTACGCAGCGGACCCAGCATCGAGCGGCCGGAGAGCTCGCGGCCGGCATCGGGATCGAGCCCGGCGATCTCGAGTGTCGTGGGCATCAGGTCGACCTGGGACACGAGGGCGTCGCGGACGCCCGGCTCGACCCCGGGACCGCGCACGACGTAGGGCACGCCCGCCGACTCCTCGTACGGCTGCTCCTTGGCCGAGAGACGGTGCTCCCCGAGCAGGAAGCCGTTGTCGGAGACGAAGAAGATCCACGTCCGGTCCAGCTGGTCGGTGTGCCACAGGAGGTCGAGCAGGAGGCCCATCTGGTCGTCGAGATCCTGCAGCTCCTCCAGCTTGCCCTCCAGCGCGGCCTGCATCCGTGCCCGATCCTTGAGGGGGAGGTTCCGCAACCACGTGGGCTTGTCGGACATGTCGGCCTCGTTGAACGCGGGCGGGTCCCAGCGGACGTCGTCGAAGTCGTGGCGGTGCTCACGACTGGGGGTGTAGGGGCTGTGAGGCGTCGACGGCGCCCACACGGCGAACCATGGACCTGCGTCGCGGTGTCGTTCCACGAACCGTCGCAAGCGGTCCGCGGCGAAGTCGTCGGCGGCCTTCTGGGGTCCGACGTCGCGCAGCTCGCCATCCACGCTGACCTGTCCCTCGAGACCGATCGTCGCGACCCAACGCCCCCATCCGGGTGCGACGTACCCGGGGTCGGTGACCAGGCCGTTCATGTACTTGCCGAAGTAGCCCGTGCCGTAGCCAGCCCCGCGGATCCGCGTCGCGACGGTGTCACGGTCGTGCCCCAGCGCGACGAAGCGCTGGTGGGTCCGGTTGGTGTCGCAGCGGTGATCGTGCGGGTAGCGGCTCGTGAGCATCGAGGCGCGAGCGGGCCCGCACAGTGGCATCGCGGTGTAGCCCCGCCGGAACCGCACGCCCTTCTCCACCAGCCGCTTCCACGTCGTGTCCATGGTGGGCAGCGACGACCGCGTCTGGTCATCGGAGATGATCCACAGCACGTTGTCGGCCATGCACCCCATCCTCAGGTGTGTCGGGCGCCGACGCCACCGCCGGATCTGCAGGTCCCGCAGAGGGTCAGCCGTTGATCAGCCACACCGCTTGGTACGGCCGTAGTCGCACGTCGCCCGGTCCGGCCAGCTCGGGCGCCGATCCGCTGATCCGGTCCACGCAGTGCTGCGGGTCGAGGCCCACGGCTCGCAGCCGGTCGCCCCACACCCAGCGCTCCGTCCCCGTCATGTTGTACGCGCCGACCATGGGTCCGAGGGGGTGCTCGCGCAGCGTGAGCAGGACGCCGGCATCGTGCGGGTCGAGGACCCGGGTGCCGGTCGACGCGTGCAGGTGTGGGGTGCCCGCGCGGGCGGCCACCAGTCGGCGTACGTGCTGCAGCAGGTGGTCCTCCTCGTCCACCGGCCACGGCATCGTGGGTCGGTGCGCCCACCGGTTGTCGCCCACGTGGGCAGGGTCGTCAGCCCAGAGCGGGTCGTTGAGCAGCCCGATCTCGTCGCCCATCCACAGGACCGGCAGCCCGCCCCAACCGAGGATCAGGGAGTGGGCGAGCAGGATCCGGTCGACGGCGAGCGGGTCGTTGCACTCGAGTCCCGCGAGGCTGGCCAGGCTCCCGGAGATGCGCCGGTCACCGGTCGCGGGGTTGTGCTGGAAGACCAGCCCTCGAGCCCACGAGCCCGGGAATGCGCCGCTGTAGAAGTCGGCCAGGAAGGATCTGTGGTCGAAGCCGTTGAGGCCCACCGCGGCGGCGTCCTCGTCGTCGATCGCCCAGCCGATGTCGTCGTGGCAGCGAGCGTAGGTGATCCAGGCGGTGGAGGCCGGGATGCGGTCGAGGCGCTGGAGCGCCTCGCTGGCCAGGCGGACGTCGCCGGCGGCAAGCATCGACCAGAGCTGCACCATCAGCCCGTTGTGGTAGGCGAGGTCGCTCACCTTCCCGTGTCGGGGACCGGTCCCGAGGTACTGCACCAGGTCGCGGGGCCCCACGATCGCCTCTGCCTTGAAGATGGTCGCCGGGCATGCCATCCGGGTCACCGTGCGGAGGGCCTGGGTGAGGGCGTGCACCTCAGGCTGGTTCTGGCACGAGGTGCCCATGCGCTTCCACATGAAGGCGACCGCGTCGAGCCGGATCGCGTCCACTCCGTGGTTGGCCAGGTTCAGCACGATGTCGGCGTACTCGCAGAAGACGTCGGGGTTGGCCCAGTTGACGTCCCACTGCCAGCTGTTGAACGTCGTCCACACCCAGCCGCGGAGCTGGTCGTCCCAGGTGAAGTTCCCGGGTGCGAAGTCGGGGAACACCTCGGGGAGGCTCGCCTCGTACGCGTCCGGGACCGAGCGGTCGGGGTGGACGTGGAAGTAGTCGCGGTAGTGCGCGTCCCCCTCCCGCGCCCGCACCCCCCACTCGTGCTCCGCGGCGACATGGTTGAGCACCAGGTCCAGGCACAGCGAGATGCCCGCCTCGCGCAGGGTCCGCGCGAGGTCGCGCAGGTCGTCCATGGTGCCGAGGTCCTCACGGACCGTCCGGTAGTCCATCACCGCGTAGCCACCGTCGCTGTCCCCCGGCCGTGGCTGGAGGAGGGGCAGCAGGTGCAGGTAGGTGACCCCGAGGTGTTGGAGGTACGGCGCCCTCTCGGCCACGCCGCGGAGCGTGCCCGCGAACCGGTCGGCGTACGCGGCGTAGCCGACCATCTCCGGACGTTGGAACCAGTCGGGGGCCAACGAGCGCCGCAGGTCGAGGTCGTGGAGGTCGTCGTCACGCTCCACGAAGGCGCGTGCGGCCTGGGCCACGACCCGCTCCCCCACCCCCGCCGCGTCCTCGTACACCGCGGACAGGCCCTCCAGCAGGTCCGGCCACCAGCGCTCCAGGCGGGCTCGGAAGAGATCACGCCGGTGTCGCGGCAGTGACGCGACGATGGCCTCGTAGGAGCCGGGCAGGTCCGTCATGGGCCCATCCAAGCGCACCGGGAGCGGGTGTGACCGGCCTGCGACATCGGGTCAGACGCGTCCGGTGCTCTCCTCGTCGAGTCGAGCCGGCCCGTCCCTCACAGCACCTTGCTCCCGTACATCTCGCCCAGCGGATCGGCGATGAGCTCGATGCGTGCTCCGTCGGGGTCGCGGAAGTAGACCGAGACCTTGCTGTGCACCGCGTGCTCGACCCCGGCCTCCTCCAGGCGGTGCACGATCTCGTGCCACCGCTCCGGTGCCACGGAGATCGCCAGGTGGTGCAGTCCGCCCAGGACCTCCGCGTAGGGGCCCACGTCCAGGCCGGGGAAGTCGAAGAACGCAAGAAGGTTCTCGTTGCCGATGTCGAAGAAGAAGTGCGAGGAGCCCGGGTAGTCACGGTTGTCGATGAGCTCGGTGAGCGGGAACCCCAGCAGGTCCTGGTAGAACCCGATGGTGCGCTCCACGTCGCTGCTGATGAGCGCGGTGTGGTGCAGTCCCCGGGCCGTGGTTTCTGGTCGCTCCCCCGTCGGGCGCAGGTGCGCTCGTCGGATGCGTTCGCGCTCGGCCTCGATGGCCGTGAGGTCGGGGGTGGCGTCGGTCATGGCACTACCCCCCGACCGATCCCGCGGGGTGCCGGCGTCGCCGGCCGAGCATGTACGGCAGACCGGCTCCGGCGGCGTACGCCGTGCGCGACAGCCGTCCGCGCCACGTGGGGCCCGGGAGCGTCGCGTCGACCCCGTCCAGAGCCGTCACGTCGACGTAGTAGGCCCGGACCGGACCGAAGCCCTCGATGTCCGGCGAGATCTCCTGCGCCGGATCACGGAGGCGGGAGGGTCCGTCACCCAGGAGGTCCTCCGTCAGCAGCACGTACTCCCGCACCGGGACCGGGTTCTTCAGCAACCGGTGCACCAGGATGACGTCGATGCCGACGATCTTGCGGCGCCGGCGGATGGTCTGGGTGGCGACGTCCCCCACGTGGGCGACGAACTTCAGGGTGAGGTTGGCCGCCTGCTTGCAACCCGAGCAAGGGCACAGGTTCGTGGCGACGTACTCACGCTCGAGATGGAACGCCCGGTGCATCGCCGCGGCGACGTCCGTGACCTCGCGGACCAGCGCGTCCGCGGCCTGGGAGCCGGTCTCGCGGTAGAGGAACGCCGCGTCACCCTCGATCTCCAGCAGCTCGAGACCCGGGGCCGCGTCGATCACCCGCTCGAGCAACCGGCCCGTGTTGACCTGGGCGTGCGCGAGGCTCATGCGGTGGGTGCTCATGTACTCGGTGTAGCCACCGATGTCCGCGATGAGCATGAGCGCGCGGACCGACGACATGCCTCACGATGACAGACCCCTCCGTCACCCTCAAGGGCCAGAGGTCGGCGGATTCCCGGACGGGTGCTCCGGGTCGTAGCGGTCGAGCAGCGCGTCCACACCCCGCGCGGCCTCCTGGGCGCTCGGCGTGTAGCCGAGGACGACGGGCAGGAACCGGTCCGAGAGCAGCGCCCGCAGCCGTACGTCGCCGCGTGCCACGACCGTGGCGGTCCGCGGAGTTCGTCGGAGCAGGGCGATCTCGCCGAAGCCCTCACCGGGCCCGAGGGTCGCCACCAGCCGCCCGTCACCCACCACGTCCACCTCGCCCGACTCGACCACGTAGAAGCGGTCGCCGACGTCGCCCTGGCTGAACACCGTCGTGCCCGCCGGGACCTGCACCGACTCCAGACCGCGGGCGAGCTGCTCGACGGAGGGCAGCGGCAGGGTCCGCAGCATGGGGACCCCTTGCAGCAGGCTCACCTCCACGTCGTGCACCACCACCGAACGGTCGAGGGCCTGCAACCGCCACCACGACGCCGCCGCCAGCACGGGGCAGACGAGACCGATGCCGACCAGTGCCGCGCGCACCCCCCACGCCTCCACCGCCCACGACGCGGCGACGGCGCCGACCCCGATGGACAGCGCGACGAGGCTCTCGAGCACCCCGAACACCCGCGCCAGCACCTCGTCGGGCGCCAGCCGGCCCAGGAGCGTGAAGCCCGCGACGTCGATCAACGCGTTCCCGATGCCGACGAGGGCGAGGAAGCCCAGCGCCGCGACGTCCTGCGGGACCAGGCCGACGAGCACCAGCGGCAGGCCCCACAGAGCGACCCCGGCCGCGAACCACGCACCCAGTCGTCGGGTGCCGACGAGGAGCGACGCACCCAGCGAGCCGAGGACCGCGCCCACACCGACGGCGGTCATCAGCGTGCCGGCACCCGGCTCCCCCCGGTCGAGCAGCTCGATGGAGACCACGACCGAGAACACGGTCAGCGCTCCGCGCGTGAAGGACTGCGCTGCTGCCAGGCCGAGCACCAGTGCCAGGTCGCGGTCGTGGACGACGACCCCGATCCCGTCGATCGCCTCCCGCACGAGGCGGCGCCGGGCCGACGCGGACGGACGGGGCGGGGCGTCGTACTGGAGTCGGAGCAGGAGGCCGGCGGACCACAAGGACGCAGCGGCGGCCACGCCGAACACCACCTCGACGTCCGCCACCTCGAGCAGCACCGCGGCGATGAGCGGACCGACCAGGGTGGCCAAGGAGTCGAGCATCCCGCGTACGACGTTGGCGCTGACCAGCTCGTGCCCGGTGCGGCACAACGAGGGCAGCAGCGCGGAGTGGGCCGGACGGAAGAGCGTGGCCGCGATCGTGGAGACCACCGCCAGGACGTAGATCGCCCAAGGTGCGCCGCCCACAGCGGCGACGACGGCGGCCGCCGCGGTCGCGACGCCGCGCACCGTGGACACGACCACCAGGACACGCTCCCGGCGCCCGCGATCGGCGAAGGGCGTGAGCAGGGGTGCACAGATCGCGGACGGCACCATCCGCAGCAGCCCCACCAGGCCGAGAGCGGTCGCACCGCCCTCGCGGTAGGCCACGATGCCGAGCGCGACGGTGAACGCCCACTCGGCCGTCCATGCCCCGAGGAAGCTCAGCTGGGCGCGGCGCAGGTCGGCATTGCGCGCATTGCTGGTGAATGCGGCGGCAGCGTCGGCCAGCCTGTGGGTGCTCAGCGGCCGCGCCGCGGCCTGCCCGAGGGACCCATCCGGTGGTGCACGCGGATCGGTGCCTCACCCAGGCCCGGCACCCCCGGTGAGTCGGACTGCATCAGGCCGGGCGGGTCGCGCCGCCACCGCCGCTCCAGGATGACGCCGAACACCACGAAGTAGGCCACCACGCCCCCGAGAAGAATCCACCCCATGCTGGGACCGTACGCCCGAAAGTCGCTTTCAGGGAGTGTCGATCCGGACGCCGTGTCCCGACAGCAGCGCAACCAGGGAGCCGGGACCCCGCTCGAGGTGGAGCAGCACGTGCGTGATCACACCCGTCACCCTAGGCTCGCCGGGTGAGTGACCCCCGCCGACCGACCCTGCGCATCGGCTTCGTGACCGGCGCGACCCCCGACAAGTGGGCCCGCGCCTGGCGCGAGCGCCGACGCGAGCTCCTCGAGCTGGTCCCGGTCACCGAGGAGGAGCAGGTCGCCGGCGTCCGCGACGGCAGCCTCGACATGGCGCTGGTACGGCTGCCGGTCGACACGGCGGGCACCGCGGGTCAGGGAGAGCTGCACTGCATCCGCCTGTACGACGAGGTGCCGGTCGCCGTCGCCGGCCTCGAGCACGTCATCGGCGCGGTCGACGAGGTGACCCTGGAGGACCTGGCCGACGAGCAGCTGGTGCGCCCGCACGCCAGCGGTTGGACGCCGACCGCGGAGCAGCTCGACTGGCCGCCGATGTCGGAGAAGGACGCGATCGAGACCGTCGCCGCGGGCACCGGGGTGGTYGTCGTGCCGATGAGCGTGGCCCGCCTCTTCCAGCGCAAGGACGTCGTCACGCGCCCCGTGAGCGACCTCGAGCCCACCACCATCGCGCTGGTGTGGCTCCGCGACCGCGACGACGACGTCACGCAGGCCTTCGTGGGCGTCGTGCGCGGACGACGGGTCACCAGCTCGCGCTGAGCGCACGCGGCGAGCGTGTGCATCACGTCACGCTCACGGCTCTGGGTTCGTCCGTCGTGCACGACAGCCCCTAGTGTCGACGGGCCCGTTCTCACGAGTAACCCCAGGAGGTGTCACCACCCAGTGACCCAGGAAAAGACGTCGGAGCGCCAGCTCTCCGACTCCCTCAAGTCCCCCACCGACTCGGTGATCCCCCACCCCGCGCTCGACGTCGAGCCCCCCGCCGAGTCCGAGCGGCCCCAGGTCCTCGACAAGGTCGTCTTCGGAGTCACCGCCGCGATCGCCGTCGGCTTCCTGCTCTGGGGCTTCCTCGACACCGCCTCCCTGGCCAGTGCCTCGGGCAGTGCGCTGACCAGCACCATGAAGTACCTCGGCTGGCTGTTCGTGCTCACGGCGTCCGGCTTCGTGGTCTTCGCGCTGTGGCTGGCGCTGGGCAAGTACGGCAACATCCCCCTCGGTCGCGACGGGGACGAGCCGGAGTTCTCCACCACCTCGTGGGTCGCGATGATGTTCTCCGCCGGCATGGGCATCGGGCTCATGTTCTACGGGGTCAACGAGCCGCTCACCTTCTTCGCCGACACCGAGGGCTTCGCACCGCCCGGCTCCGAGGGTCTCACCGACCCACAGCGTGCCGAGACGGCGATGGCGCACACGCTCTTCCACTGGACCCTGCACCCGTGGGCCATCTACGCGGTCGTGGGTCTCGCCATCGCGTACGGCGTCTACCGCAAGGGCCGCCTGCAGCTCATCAGCGCGGCCTTCGAGCCGCTGCTGGGCCGGCACGCCAACGGCCCGGCCGGCAAGGTCATCGACATCCTGGCGATCTTCGCCACGCTCTTCGGCTCGGCGGCGTCGCTCGGCCTCGGTGCCATCCAGATCGCCAGCGGCCTCCGGATCGTGACCGGGCTGGGCGAGGTCGGCAACGGCGTGCTCGTCGGCATCATCGCGGTGCTGACCGTCTGCTTCATCCTCTCGGCCGTCTCCGGCGTCGCCAAGGGCATCCAGTGGCTCTCCAACATCAACATGGTGCTGGCGCTGCTGCTCGCGGTGTTCGTGTTCGTCGTGGGTCCGACGATGTTCATCCTCGACATCATCCCGACGTCGATCGCCTCCTACGTCCGCGAGCTGCCGACCATGGCCGGGCGCACCAACGCCGACGGCGAGGAGGCCGCGGCCTGGCTGAGCAGCTACACCGTCTTCTACTGGGCCTGGTGGATCTCCTGGACCCCCTTCGTCGGGATGTTCATCGCGCGGATCTCGCGCGGTCGCACGATCCGCCAGTTCGTCTCCGGCGTGCTGCTGGTGCCCAGCATGGTCAGCCTGGTCTGGTTCGCGATCTTCGGTGGCTCGGCCATCAAGCTGCAGATGGACGGCAGCGACATCTACGGCGCCGGCGCCCTCGAGGACCAGCTGTTCACCATGCTGGACCAGTTCCCGCTGGCCGCCGTCTCCAGCGTGCTGGTGATGGTCCTGGTGGCGATCTTCTTCGTCTCGGGTGCGGACGCGGCGTCCATCGTCATGGGGTCGCTCTCGCAGAACGGCGCCATCGAGCCGAGCAAGGGCCCGGTCATCTTCTGGGGCGTCGCCACCGGTGGCGTGGCCGCGGTCATGCTCCTGGTCGGCGGTGACACCGCTCTCGACGGCCTCAAGACGATCACCATCGTCGCGGCCGTGCCGTTCGTCATCGTGATGATCGGCCTGTGCGTGTCCCTGGTGAAGGACCTCAGCCAGGACTCGATGATCGTGCGCACGCGCGTGGCCCGTGAGGCCGTGCACGAGGCCGTGATCGCGGGCGTCACCGAGCACGGTGACGACTTCCGCCTCTCGTTCGAGCAGGAGCCGGGCACGGACGAGACGTCCGCGCCGGCCCCCACCAACGGGTCGGCACCGAGCACGCGGGTGTGACCCACGCCTGACCCCAGCACGACCCGGCGGCCGCTGGGCGCCTCCTCACCAGGAGGTGCTCAGCGGCCGTCCTTCGTGGAAGCCGGCCGCCGACTGCAGGCCGACCACCGCCCGCTCGTGGAACTCCTCGAGCGTCGTGGCGCCGGCGTACGTGCACGAGGACCGCAGCCCCGAGCAGATCTGGTCGATGAGGTCCTCGACGCCCGGCCGCGCCGGCTCGAGGTACATCCGCGACGAGGAGATGCCCTCCTCGTAGAGCCCCTTGCGGGCCCGGTCGTACGCCGACTCGGTCGAGGTCCGGTTGGCCACGGCCCGCGCCGACGCCATCCCGAAGGACACCTTGAAGGCCCGGCCGTCAGCGTCGTGCATGAGGTCGCCGGGCGACTCGTGGGTGCCGGCGAACCACGAGCCGATCATCACCGAGCTGGCCCCGGCGGCCAGGGCCAGCGCCACGTCGCGGGGGTGACGCACTCCCCCGTCGGCCCACACGTGCCGGCCCAGGTCGCGGGCGGCGGCAGCGCACTCCAGCACCGCGCTGAACTGCGGGCGCCCGACGCCGGTCATCATCCGGGTCGTGCACATGGCCCCCGGCCCGACACCGACCTTGACGATGTCGGCCCCGGCCTCGACCAGGGCCCGGGTCCCCTCCGCGGACACGACGTTGCCCGCCACGACCGGGACCTCGGGTGAGAGCGCCCGCACCGCGCGCAGGGCCTCGATCATCCGGTCCTGGTGGCCGTGGGCCGTGTCGACGACGAGGCAGTCGACCCCGGCGTCGAGGAGTGCCGCGGCCCGGGAGGCGACCTCGCCGTTGACGCCGACCGCCGCGGCGATGCGCAGGCCGCCGGTGGCGTCGACCGCCGGGGCGTACAGGGTGGCGCGCAGCGCGCCCAGCCGGGTGAGGACGCCGACGAGCGCCCCGTCGTCGCCGACCGCGACGGCGAGCGGCGCCTTGGCCGCGTCCAGCCGGTCGAAGACGACCCGCGGGTCCGCGTCGGCAGTGACCGTGACCAGGTCGCGGCGCATCACGGCGCCGACCTGGGCGAAGCGGTCGACCTCGGCGCAGTCGGCCTCGGACACGACCCCGACGGGGCGACCGTCCTCGACCACCACGGCGGCCCGGTGGGAGCGCTTCGGGATGAGCGAGAGCGCCTCCGCCACCGTCTGAGTGGGGGCGAGCTCGATCGGGGTGTCGAAGACGTGGTGGCGCTGCTTGATCCAGCGCACGACGTCGGTGACCACCGGGATCGGGATGTCCTGCGGGATCACGGTGAGGCCGCCACGGCGGGCCGTCGTCTCGGCCATCCGCTTGCCGGCGATGGCCGTCATGTTGGCCACCACCAGCGGCAGCGTCGCACCGGTGCCGTCGTGGGTGGCGAGGTCGACGTCGTACCGGCTGGCCACGGCGGAGTGCCTCGGGACCATGAAGACGTCGTCGTAGGTCAGGTCGTGCGGCGGGGCCGCGTCGTGGAGGAAACGCACGTGTCAGGAATCTACGTGAGTACGCCACGCGGGCGCAGTCCGCCCAGGGTTCGATTCCTGTCCTGACGCGCCGCCGTCGGGCGAAGTGGTGGTATGCAGGCGAGCATGCTCCCGATCGCAGAACTGCATCTCCATCTGGAGGGCACCCTCGAGCCCGAAACGATCTTCGCGATCGCCGAACGGAACAGGGTCGCACTGCCCTACGCAGACCTCGATGAGCTGAAGGCGCGCTACGCCTTCACCGACCTGCAGTCGTTCCTGGACCTCTGCTACGCCAACGTCTCCGTGTTGCGCGTCGCCGAAGACTTTTCCGACATGACCACGGCCTACCTGGATCGTGCTGCCTCGGCAGGAGTTCGGCACGCTGAGGTCTTCCTCAACCCGCAGGCACATGTACGGCGCGGGGTCCCGCTGCGTGACGTCATGGACGGGGTGTCTGGTCCCCTGTCCGCGTCGTTGCGCACTCATGGCCTGAGCAGTGGCCTCATCGTGGCGTTCCTGCGCGATGACAGTGAGGAGTCTGCAGCCGCCACGCTCGACTCGGTCCTGGCCCTCGACGTCCCCTTCATCGGGGTGGGGCTCGACTCCGCCGAGGCGGGCAACCCGCCCTCGAAGTTTCGGCGGGTGTTCGAGCGGGCTCGCGCCGAGGGACTCAACCGGGTCGCTCATGCGGGCGAGGAAGGTCCGCCCAGCTACGTCTGGGAGGCAATCGACCTCTTGGGCGTTCAACGGATCGACCACGGCATCAGGTGTCTCGAGGATGACCGGCTCGTCCAGCGCCTCGTCGAGGATCAGCTGCCGCTCACTGTGTGTCCGCTCTCGAACGTCAGTCTGAGAGTGGTCGGGAGCATCGCCTCACACCCTCTGCCGACGATGCTGGAGCGCGGTCTCGAGGTGACCGTCAACTCCGACGACCCCGCGTACTTCGGTGGTTACGTCGATGACAACTTGGATGCGCTGGTCGAGGCCGGCCACCTCGCAGCCGCCGATCTTGCGACGCTTGCGCGCAACTCGATCGAGGCATCCTTCGCCGACCCGCATCGCAAGCGGGAGCTGATGGGCGAGCTGGACGCGGCACTCGCCGCTACGTGAGCACGCCACGCGGGCGCAGGCCGACGTCCTCGAGCTCGAGCTCGGCGAGGCGTCGTACGACGTCCGGGTCCTTGCGACGCCAGTCGCCGGCGGGGTCGTCGCTCACCCGGGCCAGCACCCGCATCGGCTGGTGGGCGAGCGCCCGCAGGGCGAAGAGGTCGAGGTCGTCGGCGGAGTCGATGAAGCGCGCCCCGGCCGTCGCCTCCCGGATGAACCGCCACCGCCGGGGCAGGTGGACGGCGAGGATCACCAGGATCGGGATGAGGGCGATCGCGAGGCCCAGCACGACGGCCAGCTGCTCGACCGCCTCGACGGACGCCCGTCCGGCCGCGGCGATCCCGTCGGAGGCCTCCGCCGCCTTGTCGAAGGGCGTCGCCAGCTCGTCACCGATGAGGGGTGCGTCGTCCAGCCGGCCGCCCGCGTCGCGCAGCTGCCCGGCCATCGCCGAGGCGGACTCGTCGGTCTGCCGCCCGGGCCCGGCCAGGGCCGTGGTGCCGTCGTGGACGGCCATCCCGACCCACACCCACAGGACGAGCCAGGCGACCACGAGGAGGTCGGCGACGATCTGGGCGGTACGGCGGCCGGGGCTGTCGGCGTAGAGCTTCATGCCCCCATCCGAGCATCACTCGGGTGGCGCGGCCACCTCCGTGAGGGCAGTCCAGGTGCGGTCGATGTCCGCGGGGGTGGTGCGCCAGCTGCCCACGGCCCATCGGATGGCCGCCCGCCCCTCGACCCGGGTGTGGCTGAGGTAGGCCACGCCGGAGGCGTTGACCCGCTCCATCATCGCCATCGTCTCCTCGTCCCCGGCCACGGCGCGGAAGACGACGAGGCTCAGGCTGCGCGGGGTGACCAGCTCGAAACGCTCGTCGTCGGCCACCAGCTCCTCCACCCGGCGGGCCAGGTCGACGCCCTCGCGGATGTGGGCGCGCAGGCCCTCCAGGCCGTAGGTGCGCAGCACCGCCCACAGCTTGAGCGAGCGGAACCGCCGTCCGAGCTGCGGGTGCCAGTCGCGGTAGTCGACCACCTCGCCGGAGTCGGACGCGGCGTTGCGCAGGTACTCCGGGGTCAGCGACAGCGCGCCGGTCAGCGAGTCCCGGTCGGGCACCCACAGGACGCTGCAGTCGAAGGTGGTGAGCAGCCACTTGTGCGGGTTGGTGACCATCGACTGGGCGAGGTGCAGACCACGGGTCAGGATGTCGCGGTGCTCGGGACAGACCGCCGCCACGCCTGCCCACGCCGCGTCGACGTGCAGCCACGCGCCGACGCCGTCGAGGGCCTCCGCGATCGCCTGCACGTCGTCCACGGCCCCGGTGGACGTCGTGCCCACGCAGGCCTGGACGAACACCGGGCGGCAGCCGTCGTCGATGTCCTCGGCCAGCATCCGCTCGAGGCTGCGCACGTCCATCGCCTGGGTGGCCGGGTCCACGTCGACCATCCGGACCGACTCGGAGCCGAGGCCGGCCATCATCGCCGCCTTCACCAGCGACGAGTGGGCCTGCGAGGAGCCGTACACCGTCCAGCGGGTGTCGCCGAGCCCGACGTCGCGGACCCGGCCGCCGCTCGCGGCATGCAGGGCCGCGAGCAGCGCGGTGAAGGTCGCGGTGGATGCGGTGTCCTGGATGACGCCGCCGCCCTGGCCCGGGGCGGCGTGGCGGAACTGCTCGGGGAGACCGAGGGCCTGCGCGAGCCAGTCGACGACGACCTGCTCGACCTCGGTGACCGCCGGGCTGGTGGCCCAGATCATCCCCTGGGCGCCGATGCCGCTGGAGAGGAGGTCGCCGAGGATCGCGGCCGGCGACGAGTTGGCCGGGAAGTAGGCGAAGTAGCGCGGGTGCTGCCAGTGCGTCAGGCCCGGCACGACCACCTCGTCGAGGTCGGCCAGCAGGGCGTCGAAGCCCTCGGCCTGCTCGGGCGGGGCCTCCGGGAGCGCGCGTCGTACGTCGCCCGGCGCGACCTGGGCGAGGACCGGCAGGTCGTCGAGCGACGCCCAGTAGTCGGCGATCCAGTCGATCGCCGCGTGCCCGTGCCGGCGGAACTCCTCGGGTGACATGTGCGCGCTGCTCTCGGCCATGGCCCGAAGGTACTGGTCGCGGTTGAGCCGTCGTACTCAGGGCGCGTCGGGTAGCCGACCGGGTCCGGCATCCCGCGCCGACCGCGAGGGTTGCCCCATGAGCACTCCCACACAGTCCAAGAACACCAACGCCTTCTTCGCCCAGGCCGCGATCTCCTTCGGGGTCGCCCTGGTCGCCATGGTCTTCGCGATCCTCTACCTGCCCGTGGACCCGTGGATCCGCGCGTTCCTCGGGCTCGGCCTCATGTATGTCACGACGTCCGCCTTCACGCTCGCCAAGTGCGTGCGCGACGCGCAGGAGAACCTCACCGTCGTCAGCCGTATCGACCAGGCCCGCGTGGACAAGATCCTCGCCGAGCACGACCCGTTCCGCTCGATCTCCTGAGCCGGAATCGAGGGCGCGACACGGGCGCTCAGCGCAGCTCGGCGCTGGTGAGCCCGAGCACCCGACGGGCCACGATCAGCAGCTGGATCTGCTGGGTGCCCTCGAAGATGTCGAGGATCTTGGAGTCGCGCGACCACTTCTCGAGCAGCTCGACCTCGCTGTAGCCCAGCGAGCCGGCCAGCTGCACGCAGGACAGCGTGATGTCGGAGCCCACCCGGCCCGCCTTGGCCTTGGCCATCGAGGCCTCGAGCGAGTTGGGCTTGCGGTTGTCGGCCATCCAGGCCGCCTGCATGGTGAGCAGCTGGGCACCCTCCCAGTCGGCCTCGAGCCGGAGGAACGTCGCCGCAGCGGCGGACTGCACCTGGGCCGGACGGTCGTAGTCGATCCCCACCCCGGCCTGCTCCAGCAGGTCGCGGGTGAGGTCGAGCGCGGCGCGGGCGCAGCCGACCGCCATCGCGGCCACCAGCGGCCGGGTGTTGTCGAAGGTGGCCATCGCCCCGGCGAACCCCTGCTTGACATCGATCTCCGGCGAGCCCAGCAGGTCCTCGGCCGGCACCCGGCAGTCGGTGAACGTGATCGCCGCCGTGTCCGAGGCCCGGATGCCGAGCTTGTGCTCCAGGCGCTCGACCTTCATCCCGGGGTTGTCCTTGCGGACGACGAACGACTTGATCGCCGCACGCCCGAGGGACTTGTCCAGAGTGGCCCACACGACCACGCTGTCGGCCCGCTCGCCCGAGGTGACGTAGATCTTCTCGCCGTTGATGACGTACTCGTCGCCGTCGAGACGGGCGGTGGTGGAGATGCTGGCGGAGTCCGAGCCGGTGCTGGGCTCGGTGATGGCCATCGCCGCCCAGGTGCCGGCGTACCGCTCCTGCTGCTCGGGTGTGGCGACCGAGGCGATGGCGGAGTTGCCGAGGCCCTGGCGGGGCATGGAGAGCAGCAGTCCGGTGTCGCCCCAGCACATCTCGGCGACCGACATCACGGACGCGAGGTTCGCCCCGTTGCGGACGCCGCCCGCGGCAGCGTCGCTCTCGTCGCGGCGTACACCGRCGGCGCCGGCTCCCTCCGACGACCCGGACTCGGAGAGCCCGTCGATCATCGCCGCGAGCATGTCGAGCTCCTTGGGGTAGGAGTGCTCCTCGCGGTCGTACCTGCGGGAGATGGGTCGCAGCATGTTCATGGCGACCTGGTGGGCCTGGTCGACGAGCGTGCGGTGCTTGCGGGGTGTCTCGAGGTTGATCATTAGACGAGCACGCTTCCTTCCATGATCCCGATGGCACGCAGGTCGCGGTACCACCGCTCGACCGGGTGCTCCTTGACGAAGCCGTGGCCCCCGAGCAGCTGGACGCCGTCGAGGCCGATCCGCATGCCCTTGTCGGCGCACAGCGAGCGGGCGAGCGCCACCTCACGGGCGAAATCCTTGCCCTGCGCGGCCCGCGAGGCGGCCTTGTAGGTCACCAGCCGCATGGCCTGCAGCTCGATGGCGATGTCGGCGACCATGAACGCGACCGCCTGGCGGTGGCTGATCGGCTCGCCGAACGCCTCGCGCTCGTTGACGTACGTGGTGACGTAGTCGAGGACCGCCTGACCGGTGCCGACCGCGAGCGCGCACCAGGCGAGGCGGGACAGCCGCACGCACTCGACGTACGTCGACCCGTCGACCTCGCCGAGGACGGCGTCGGAGGGGACGCGCACGCCGGTCAGCGCGAGCCGGGTCAGTGAGGCGGCGCGCACGCCCATCGACGGGTCCGCCTCGATCGACAGGCCGTCGGCGGACGACTCGACGAGGAAGAGGACCGGTCGGCCCTCGAGCTCGGCACCCACGACGAAGAGCTCGGCCTCGGCACCGCGGACCACCGCCGACTTAAGGCCGTCGAGGACGAACCCGTCACCGTCGCGACGGGCGGTCGTGGCCGGCGAGAGCGGGTCGAAGAGCACCGTGGGCTCGGTGAGGGCCAGCGCGGCGGCGGGCACGTCGTCGCCGGTGAAGGCGGGCAGGTAGGTCTGCTGCTGGGCGTCGGTGCCCCACAGCCCGAGGGCGGTGGCCACGGAGCCCGGGGCCAGTGCCGCCACCGCGAGGCCCATGTCGCCGTGGGCCAGCGCCTCGGCGACGAGGGTGCCGGCCATCGCCGAGCGCTCCTCGGAGATGCCGCCCAGGGACTCGGGGACACCCAGGATCGGCAGCCCGATCTCCAGGCCGGCCCGCAGCAGGGCGTCGGGAGCCGCGCACGCCGCATCGGCCTCGGCGGCGGCGGGACGCACCACCTCCGCGGCGAACTCCCCCACCACGTCGACGAGCATCTGCTCGTCCTCGGTCGGGGTGAGGTCGAAGACCCCGCCGGCCGAGGCCGTCCCCGGCCGGGCGCCCGGTGCACCGCGGGTGCCGACACGGGCGAACTGGCGCCCTGCGGCGGTCGCGGTGCGGAAGCCGTTGCGGGTCACGGTGAAGACCGCCTGCTCGGCCTGCGTGCGCAGGCCCAGCCGGTCGAGCACCTCGCTCTGCGCCAACCGGTTGAGGCCGGCGACGGCCAGGCCGATCGGGTCGCGGCTCTCCGTGGAGGACAGACCGTGCTTCCCGCCCGGCCTGCGTCCTCGCCTGAGGAAGTCTGCGGTGAGGTACATGCTCCTAATGTAACTCTGAGTTACACATGACGCCACAGACTGTCGGGGCGAGTCTGCGTGTCGGGGACCCCGGCGTACGTCACTAGGATTCTCGCCATGCCCGTCGACCCCCAGGCCCCCACCGTCCACGCACCCCACGGCCCGCTCCCCACGGGCGGCACGGCCCGTCCAGTCACGCGGTGGGGCACCCCGGTGATGCACTCCGCGCAGCAGCGGGTGGTGTCGTACGACGACGCGCTCCGGTCGCTGGCCGCCGACATGGTGGCCACGATGTACGCCGCCGACGGGGTCGGGCTCGCGGCCTGCCAGGTCGGCGAGGACGTGGCGATGTTCGTCTTCGACTGCCCCGACGAGAGCGGCGCGCACACCGTCGGCGTGGTCTGCAACCCGGTGGTGACGCTCCCCGAGGGTCGCGACCGTAGTCTCGACGACGGCGAGGAGGGCTGCCTGTCCTTCCCCGGGGCGTTCGTCGAGTGCGCGCGCCCCGACTGGGCGGCGGTCGACGGCACCGGCCTCGATGGCGAGCCGGTCCACTTCGAGGGCGACGGACTGCTGGCGCGGTGCCTCCAGCACGAGACCGACCACACCCTCGGCACCGTGTTCGGCGACCGGCTCCCCACCAAGGCCCGCAAGAAGCTCCAGAAGCAGCACGACAAGGCCGCCGACGACTATCCCCTCGACTGRCCGGCCGGGTCGTGACCGTCCGCATCACCAGCCGCAACGCCCGCTTCCAGCAGTGGGAGTCGCTGCTCCACAACCGCACCAAGCGGCACCGCCTCGGCGAGCTGCTGGTGCAGGGCGTACGGCCGATCACGCTGGCCATCGAGCACGGCTGGACGATCCGGGCCCTCGTCTCCGACGGTCGACCGCGGATGTCGGCCTGGGCGGCCGGGGTCTGGGGATCGACCGACGCCGAGCGGGTCGTGATGGCGCCCGAGCTGGTCGCCGAGCTCAGCGAGAAGGACGAGCCGTCCGAGCTCCTCGCGGTGGTGGCCATGCCACCGGACGACCTGTCCCGGCTCGACCCGAGTGGCCTCACCGTGGTCTTCGACCGTCCCACCCAGCCGGGCAACATCGGCACCCTGGCGCGGTCCGCGGACGCGTTCGGTGCCACCGGCCTCGTCGTCACCGGGCACGCCGCAGATCCCTACGACCCTCGTGCGGTCCGCGCCAGCACCGGCTCCCTGTTCGCGCTGACCGTCGTCCGGGCCCCCTCGCACCGGGAGGTGCTCGACTGGGCGCGCCCGGCGGGCGTCCACGTCGTAGGGACCGACGAGACCGGGTCGGTGGACCTCCGCGCCGCGGACCTCACCGGTCCGCTGGTGGTGGTCGTCGGCAACGAGACCGCCGGCATGACCGCCGCGTGGCGAGAGGCCTGCGACGAGCTCGTGTCCATCCCGATGGCCGGCTCGGCCAGCTCCCTCAACGCCGCCACGGCCGGGTCGATCGTGCTCGACGAGGCCGCCCGCCAGCGCCGCGGCTCCGCCTGACCGGGACGGTCCAGACCGGCTCTTGCCCCCGGTGGTCCCCGAGGCGCGCAATGGGACATGGCCCCACCCGTGCACGGCCGCCGCGGGGACGTCGCTCCGTCGTACGCCGCGGAGCTGGGCGAGCTGTGCCGCGTCATCGTCCTGGGTGGGGTCCCCCTCGGCATCGTGTGCACGGCCGGGCTGTCCCGGCTGGCGATGTTCGTGCTGCGACTGACCTCCGACGACGCGCTCCGCGGACGCCTGACCGACGACGGGTTCACCGTCGGCGAGGTCACGCTCTTCGGGTTCTACAACCTGGCGATGCTCGGCGTGGCGGTCGGGGTCGTCGGCGGCGCGGCATACGTCGCCGTCTCCCCCTGGCTGGTCGGCGGCCCCTGGCTGCGGTCGCTCACCGTGGGCGTGACGGCGGGGCTCGTCGTGGGGGCGCTGGTCCTGCACCCCGACGGTGTCGACCTGACCCTGCTCGAGCCGACGTGGCTCGCGGTCGCGTCCTTCGTCGCGATCCCGTTCGTCTTCGGGTGCGCGGTGGTCCCGCTCGTGGACGCCGCCGCACGGGGCCTCCCCCGCTGGACGTCGTCCGGGCGGYGCCGCTGGCTGGTCCCCGTCGTGCTGGTGGCGCCCTTCCCGCTCGTCCTGCCTGCGGTGGGACTGGTGCTCGCCGTGGTCGCGGTGCTGCTGCCGGTCCGCCGTGCCCTGCTCGACCCGGTACGCCGCTCGGCGGTCGCGATGTGGACCATCCGGACGGCCTACCTCATGGTCCCCGTCCTCGGTGCCGGGGCACTGCTCGACGACGTGGCGGCGCTGTACTAGCGGCCGGCCGGTCGAGAGCGCCCGCTCAGCGCCCGGTCAGCGGTGGGCGGCGACGTAGCAGGCGACCGCCGTGGCGGCAGCGACGTTGAGCGAGTCGATGCCCTCGCGCATCGGGATGATCGCGCGCCGGTCGGCCGACTGCTCCCAGCGCGGCGAGAGCCCATGCCCCTCGGACCCGAGCACCAGCGCCAGTCTGTCGACGCCGGCCACCGCCTCCTCGATCGGCGTCGAGTCCGGGGCGAGGGTGAGCGCGACGGTGGTGAAGCCGGCGGTTGTCAGGTCCGGCAGGGCGTCGTACCAGTCGGGGAGGCGGGTCCACGGCATGGTGAACACCGCGCCCATCGCGACCTTGATCGCGCGCCGGTAGAGGGGGTCCGCGCAGCGCGGCGAGAGGAGCACGGCGTCGAAGCCCAGGGCCGCACCCGAGCGCAGGATGGCGCCGACGTTCGTGTGGTCGACGATGTCCTCCAGCACCAGCACGGACCGGGCGCCGGCCAGCACGTCGGCCACCGGGGGCAGCGGGCGTCGCTCCAGCGAGGCGAGCGCCCCGCGGTGCACGTGGAAGCCGGTGACCTCTTCGGCCATCGCCTCGGAGAGCACGTAGCAGGGCGCGTCCGTCGTGGCCAGCACGTCGGCGAGTCCGTCGATCCACCGCGGCGCCATGAGCAGCGACCGCGGGACGAAGCCGGCCTCGACGGCACGGCGTACGACCTTCTCCCCCTCGGCGAGGAAGAGACCGTGCTCGGCCTCCAGGTGCTTGCGGAGCTCCACGTCGCGCAGGTCGCGGTAGTCGGCCAGCCGGGGGTCCGCGGGGTCGGAGATCTCGATCAGGTCAGCCACGGCACGCATCCATGGTGCCCATCATCGGTGAGCGGCATCCCGCCCGTAGTGCGCAGGGTGCGCCACGGCCACGACCTCGCCGACCACGATGATCGCCGGCGGCCGCACGCGGTGGGCGGTGAGCTCGTTGGCGAGGGTGCCCAGGGTGGCCAGCACGGTGCGCTCCTCGGGCATGGTGCCCTCGACGACGACGGCGACCGGGGTGTCGGYCGGGCGGCCGCCGTCGAGGAGGGCTGCGGCGATGTGCGGGGCGTTCTCGACGGCCATCATCAGCACCACGGTCCCGCGCAGCTGGGCGATCGCCGGCCACACCACCAGCGAGTCGGGGTGGCCGGGCGGCAGGTGACCGGACACGACGGTGAACTCGTGGGTGATGCCACGGTGGGTCACCGGGATCTGCGCCACGCCGGGCACCGCCACCGACGAGGAGAGCCCGGGGATGACCGTCACCGGGACCCCGGCGGCCTCGCAGGCGATGACCTCCTCGTAGCCGCGGCCGAAGACGAAGTTGTCGCCGCCCTTGAACCGGACGACCCGCTTGCCGGCGCGGGCCCGGTCCACGAGGAGCTCGTTGATGTGCTCCTGCAGCGCCGAGCGGCCGCGCGGCAGCTTGGTCACGTCGATGAGCTCGACGCCCGGCCCCAGCTCGTCGAGCAGCTCGCGGGGGGCCAGCCGGTCGGCGACGACCACGTCGGCCGAGGCCAGGGCGTGCCGGGCGGCCACGGTGACCAGCTCGGGGTCCCCCGGACCGCCGCCGACCAGCACGACGCCGGGCGAGCGGTCCAGGGCTCCCGACGCGGTGAGGTGGCCGTCGCGCAGCGCGGTGAGGATGTCGTTGCGCAGCGTGGCCGACTGGTGCGGCTCGCGGTTGCCGAGGACGCCGATGGTCGCGGTGCCGTGTCGCCCCACCGCAGGCGTCCACGCCGTCGCGGCCGTGGCGTCGTCGCTGCGGACGCAGAAGATGCGGCGCTCCTCGGCCGCCTCGGAGACCAGCGTGTTGGCGTCGGGGTCGTTGGTGGCCGCGATGACGTACCACGCGCCGTCGAGGTCGGTCGGCTCGAAGCGTCGCAGCTCGAGGGTGATCTCGCCCCCCATCCCCTCCAGGGCCGGGGTGACCACGGGCGAGACGACGGTGACGCGGGCGCCGGCGGCGATGAGCAGCGGGACCCGCCTCTGGGCCACGTGCCCGCCGCCGACCACGACGACCCGGCGGTCGCGCAGGATCAGTCCCGAGAGGTACGGCGTGGGGTCGCTCATGACGCCCATCCTCCCGCGCCTGCTCGTCGCCGTCCGTCCCGTCCACCCTTGAAACGGCAACCACCGCACTCCTAGGTTCGTTGTATGAGCCTCGAACGCCCCATCGCCCCCAATCCCTACGACTACCTCCCGACCGTGCCGTCGTTCACGGTGACCAGCACCGACGTCACCGACGGCCAGCCGCTGAAGGACGACCAGGTCGCCGAGCACGGCAACACCTCGCCCCAGCTCAGCTGGGAGGGTGCGCCGGCGGGCACGAAGAGCTTCGTCGTCACCTGCTTCGACCCCGATGCCCCGACCCCGAGCGGCTTCTGGCACTGGTCGCTCGTCGACCTCCCGGCCGACGTCACCTCCCTCGACACCGGTGCCGCGGCCGGCGATCTCCCCGGCAAGGCGTTCCACGTCCGCAACGACGCCGGCGACGCGGGCTTCACCGGCGCCGCTCCCCCGCAGGGCGACCACCCGCACCGCTACTTCTTCGTGGTCCACGCGGTCGGCGAGGAGAGCCTCGGCGTCGACGCCGACGCCTCCAACGCGGTCGTGTCGTTCAACCTGGCCTTCAAGACCCTCGGACGAGCGATCGTCCACGGCACCTACCAGCACTGACGGCCATCCACCACGACGTGTGAGAGGATCCCGGTCGCTCGAATTCGGGAGGCCGGGATGCTCTACGTCGCCATCGCGACGCGCGCGTTCCGCCGCTACTCGACGTACCGCGCCGCGACGCTGGCCGGGATCTTCACCAACTCGGTGTTCGGCGTCATCTACTCCTTCGCCTACCTCGCGCTGTGGCAGGAGAACCCCACGGCCGGTGGGTACGACGCCAACGACGCGGTGACCTACGTCTGGCTCGGCCAGGCGCTGCTCATGACGATCGCCCTGTGGGGCGGCGGCACGACCGACGACCTGGCCGAGCGGATCCGCACCGGCGACGTGGCCATCGACCTCTACCGTCCCGTCGGCCTGGTCGGCTGGTACCTCGCCTCCGACCTGGGCCGCGCGGCGTACCACTTCCTCACCCGCGGGATCGGCCCCACCGTGATCGGGTTCGTGTTCTTCGACATCAGCCTGCCGGCGGGGCCCACGGCCGCGCTCGGCTTCGCGGTGTCGCTGGTGCTCGCGGTGGTGGTCAGCTTCGCGATCCGCTTCCTCGTGGCCAGCACGGCGTTCTGGCTGCTCGACCAGTCGGGCGTGAAGGTGATGAGCGGCGCCTTCGCGATCTTCTTCAGCGGGATGATGTTGCCGCTCGTGCTCTTCCCGGGCTGGCTCGGCACGCTGGCCAACGCGCTGCCCTGGGCGTCGTACGTGCAGGTGCCCGCCGACATCTGGCTCGGCAAGCACACCGGCACGGACCTGCTCGCGGCGCTGGGCTTCCAGGTGTTCTGGATGGTCGTGCTGCTCGGTTGCTGCCACGCGGTCCTGCGCGCCGCGACCCGCAAGGTGGTGGTCCAGGGTGGCTGACGTCTCCCCCACACCGGCGATGCTGCACCTGCGCACGTACGGCCAGATCGCGTGGCTGTGGATCCGGGCCGCGTGGCAGTACCCCACCTCGTTCGTGCTGCTCGCGGTCGGCAACGGCCTCATCACCGGGCTGGACTTCGTCGGCCTGTGGATCATGTTCTCCCACCTCGACGAGCTGGCCGGCTTCACCCTCCCCGAGGTCGCCCTGCTGTACGGCGCGGGCTCACTGGCGCTGGGCATCGCCGACACGGCGATCGGCAGCGTCGAGCGGATCGGCACCTACGTCCGCACCGGTCGGCTCGACCAGATGATGACCAAGCCGGTGCCGCTGCTGGTGCAGGTCTGCGCCGACCAGTTCACGCTGCGACGCCTGGGGCGGATCACCCAGGCCACGATCGTGTTCGGCTGGGCCTGCACGTACGTCGAGTGGACCCCGCTGCGGGTGCTGGTCGCCGTCTCGATGGTGCTGAGCGGCGCGGCCATCTTCTTCGGCCTCTTCGTCGGGTTCTCGTGCATCCAGTTCTGGACCACCGACGCGACGGAGTTCGCGAACGCCTTCACCTACGGCGGCGCGACGGTGACGCAGTACCCGCTCAGCATCTTCACCCGCGAGGTGGTGGTCGCGCTGACCCTCGTCGTCCCGGTCGCGTTCGCGAACTGGTACCCCACGCTGTACCTCCTCGGCCGCGAGGACCCCTTCGGGATGCCCTCGTGGCTCCAGTTCGCCTCGCCGGTTGCCGCCCTGGCGACCGTCGTGCTGGCCCTGCTCGTCTGGCGCACCGGGGTGCGCCACTACACCTCCACCGGGAGCTGAGATGTCGCTGATCGACGTGCGGGACCTCGAGCGGACCTTCGTCGTACGCCGCAAGGTCGACGGCGGGCGGCGACGGGTGCGCGACGAGGTACGGGCCGTCCACGACCTGACGTTCGCGATCGAGCCCGGGGAGATGGTGGGCTACATCGGCCCCAACGGTGCCGGGAAGTCCACGACCATCAAGATGTTGACCGGCATCCTGGTCCCCACGAGCGGCCACCTTCGGGTGGCCGGCCTGGACCCCAGCCGCGACCGGGTCGCCCTGGCCCGCCGCATCGGGGTCGTCTTCGGCCAGCGCACCACCCTGTGGTGGGACCTGCCGCTGCGCGACTCCTTCGAGCTGCTCCAGAAGATGTACCGGATCCCGCCGGAGCGGTTCCGCGCGAACCTCGAGCGCTTCGTGGAGCTGCTCGACCTCCGCGACCAGCTCGACACCCCGGTGCGCCAGCTCAGCCTCGGTCAGCGGATGCGGGGCGACATCACCGCCGCACTGCTCCACGACCCCGAGATCCTCTACCTCGACGAGCCGACCATCGGGCTCGACGTGGTGAGCAAGGGTCGGCTGCGCGAGTTCCTCCGCGCGCTCAACGCCGAGCGCGGGACCACCCTGGTCCTCACCACCCACGACCTCCAGGACATCGAGGCACTCTGCGACCGGGTGCTCGTCATCGACCACGGCACCGCGGTGTTCGACGGGCCGCTCACCGCACTGCAGGCCCAGGGTGGCTCGACCCGCACGCTCGTCGTGGACCTCGTCGACGAGGCGGCCCCCATCGAGGTGCCCGGAGCCGTCGTACGCCGGGTCGAGGGGCCGCGCCAGTGGCTGTCGTTCCCGGCCGAGGCGAGCGCCGCACCCCTCGTCGCGGCCGTCGCAGCGTCGTACGACGTCGCCGACCTGTCCATCCAGGAGCCGGACATCGAGGAGGTCATCCGCGACCTCTACGCCCGCGGGGCCTAGCGCGGCAGCCGGGCCCGTCCGGGCTGACGGGTGGTCCGATCCGGGCCTACGCTGGTGGCACCCGACCAGCGACGCGCGCACACGGGGGGAAACCTTGTCCACACCTGACGACGACCGGCCCGCCGCCGGCTCCGTGCCGGAGCCCGCCGTGAGTGCCCACCAGGCGGCGTGGGCCAGGGCCGCCGAGAACGACCGCGCCAGGGCGGCGGCCCGGGCCGCCGCCCAGTCCGCCGGCGGCCTCCCCGACTGGCCGCGCATCGCTGCCGCCGTCGTGCTGGCCATCGCGGCGGTGACCGTCTGGTTCGTCATGGCTCCCCAGGAGCCGGACGAGGCGATGCCGCCCACCATCGCCAGCAGCGCGGACTTCCAGGTCCGGTCGGTCCAGCAGGACCAGGCCGACGACCGTCGCGACGCGCTCCTGCTCACCGGTCTCCTCGGCGGCGCCCTCGCGATGGCCACGAGCCGACGCCCCGCACGGCACTGACGGCGCGCCACTGGACATCGCGGACGGCTACACCTCGCGCACCAGCCAGTCGAGCATCGCGAGGGTGTGGCCGTTCCAGTAGGCGCGCGTGTGGCCGCCGTCGCCACCGACCCACGGATCGGGTGCGACCGGCGCGGTGTCGGCCAGTGCGAGCGCCCCGTCCCGGAAGGGGTCCCACTCCCCGCACCACAGCCCCCAGGGGAGTCGGGCCAGCGCCCCCAGGTCGTCCAGCACGGGGTCGTCCGGGCCCAGGGCGGGGCTGAAGAGGGCCATGGCTGCTGCCCAGTCGGGTTCGCCCGTTGCGAACCTCAAGGCCCCGTACCCTCCGCGGGACCAGCCCCACAGGCCCCGCCGCTCGGCGTCGTACCCACGCTCGGCCAGCCAGCGCGGGAGCTCCTCACGCAGCATCCGCGGTGGATCGACCACCCCGCTGGGGACCCAGCCGGCGGGACCGTCGTCGGTGCCCACCAGGACGAAGGGCGGCGTACCCGCCTCGACCGCGGCCGTGACGAATCGGCCCAGACCGAAGCCCCGCAGGTCCGCCGCCGAGGCGCTGGAGCCGTGCAGGACCACCACGACCGGCAGTCCGGCGCCGTCCCCGTGCCCGGCCGGAACCGCCGTGAACAGGTCGATCTGCCCCATCGCCTGCGAGCTCACCCGTTCGAGGCGGACCGCGCCCTCGTCGGCGTCCGGGACGAACACCTCGGGCTCGATGCCGAGCCTGCCTTCGAGCCGCTCCGTCAACGACGGCGGTGCGACGGCCCAGCCCAGCGCGCCGAGCCCGACCAGCGATCCCCCGGCCACCAGCAGGCCACGCCGACCGATCGGACGACGAGCCCCTCGTGGCGCCTCGTCCACCTCACGTTCGACCATGGCCGAGTTCTACCCGAGCGGTGCGTACGACGCCATGGGTGCCGGCGCCGCACCGCTCCCCTTGGCCATGAGGCGTGCAGGAATCCGCGGACTGCTGCTGCAGCGTCACGTGCCCGGGGACAGGCCCTCCAGCACGGCCCTCAGCGGCGGCCACTGGTCCCGGCCGCGCCGCGTGACGGCGTACGCACGCAGCCACACGCGCGGATCGGCGAGCGGCGTCACCTTGACCCCGTTGCGGATGGGTCCGCCGCACGGGAGCAACGCCAGGCCCAGCCCCTCCACGACGAGGTCCTCGACCAGCTCGAGCGAGTCGATCCGATGCGCGATGCGCGGGGTGAACCCGGCCATCGACGCCATGGTGCGCAGGACGTCCTCGTCGGCCGTGTGCCGCGAGTTCACGATCCAGTCCCGATCGGCGTACGTCGAGAGCTGCGCGCGCGGTTCGTGGGCCGGAACGCCGAGGCCCCACTCGACCTCCCACAACGGGGTCACCTGGTAGTCCGCACGCCACGAGGCGGGGGCGATGTTGTAGTCGTAGACCAGCGCCAGGTCGATGTCGTCCCGGGCGAGGAGCGCGAAGGCCTCCAGCGGCTCGTGCTCGTTGACCCGTACGTCGATGGCCGGGTGCCGGCCGGCCAGGTCGGCGATCGTCGGCAGCAGTGTCCGCCGGATCGCAGTGGCGAAGCCCGCCACCCGCAGGACGCCCGCCGGCTCGGCCGACGGATCGAGGTCGAACCGCGCGGCGTCGACAGCGGACAGGATCGTCACGGCGTGCTCGGCGAGGCGACGTCCGGCCGGGGTGAGCCGCACCCGTCGCCCCTCGGGCTCGACCAGCGCCGTGCCCGCATCGCGGGCCAACGCAGCGATGCCCTGCGAGACGCTCGAGGTGGACGTGCCGAGGACGGCGGCCACCTCGCTCATCGAGCCGAGGCGGGAGAGTTCCAGGAGCAGTCGGAGCCGGCGGACGTCCATCCCCCCATTGTGCTGGTTTCGTGAACGGTATGTCCGTTCATTTCACGTGGACGCGAACAGACGTCCGGGTGTGCACTGAGGCATGACTTCCTCTCCGGGCCGCACAGGCGCCTCCCTCGCCGTCGCCTCGATGCTCTGCGTGCAGGTGGGGCTGGCCGCCTCGGTCGGACTCATCGACGACGTGGGGGCGGTCGGCACCGCCTGGCTCCGGCTGTCCTGGGCCGGCGTGCTGCTCCTCGTCATCGTCCGCCCACGCCGGTCGCTCTTCACGCGGGAGGCCTTCTGGTCGAGCGTCGCCCTCGGCGTGGCGACCGCCGGCGTGACCATGCTCTTCATGTCCGCAGTCGCACGCCTGCCGCTCGGCACCGCCAGCGCCCTCGAGTTCCTCGGCCCGCTCGGAGTGGGCGTGGCTCGCAGCCGAGGGCTGGCGCGAGCCTGGGCCCTCGTCGCCGCGGCGGGCGTCCTGTGCCTGACCCAGCCGTGGGCCGGGACGGCCGATCCCGAGGGGGTGGCGTTCGCCCTCGGCGCCGGAGCCTGCTGGGCGGCGTACATCCTGCTCACCCAGCGAGTCGGGGACACCGTCAACGGCATCGCGGGGCTCTCGATCTCGATGCCCGTGGCGGCCCTGGTGGCCACCGCCGTCGCCGGTCCCGGGCTGGTCGGACACGTCACTCCGGAGCTGCTGCTGATCGGGCTCGGCCTCGCGATCCTCCTGCCCGTCGTGCCGTTCACCCTCGAGCTGCTGGCGTTGCGCCGCCTCACCACCGGGGCGTTCGGCACTCTGATGGCGCTGGAGCCGGCCTTCGCACTGGTCATCGGACTCGTGGCGCTGCACCAGGTCCCGAACGCGCTGGCGGTGGCGGGGATCGGCTTCGTGGTTGCCGCCGGCATCGGTGCCGAACGCAGCGGCGCACGGACACCGGCCGCCGCGTGCGCCGAGGACGAGGACGGCTCCCGACTCCTGCCGATCCAGGCCTGATCGTGCGGGTGCCGGCGGGTTCCGTACGCGGTGTGGGGGCGCCCAAATCTGCAACGGGCGACCCATGCCCTATCCTTGGTCGTGTTGAAGGGACGGCTCTGTAAGTCGTCCTGGCCGCACACGATGCGCGGCCTGTATCTCGTACTCCTGGTTTTCGGTTCGCTGGACATCAGCACAGGTGGATGTCTTCAGCGGCTCGAGGGCACACCGTCCTCGACACGTAAACAAAGGACAAGAACATGGCTCAGGGAACTGTCAAGTGGTTCAACGCCGAAAAGGGCTTCGGCTTCATCGCGCAGGATGGCGGCGGCGAGGACGTCTTCGTCCACTACTCCGCGATCCAGTCCGGCGGCTACAAGTCGCTCGACGAGAACCAGAAGGTCGAGTTCGACCTCGCCCAGGGTCCCAAGGGCCCGCAGGCCGAGAACGTCCGCGTCTCCTGACGTAACCACGAAGAGCCCCGATCGCGTGAGCGGTCGGGGCTCTTCTGCGTCTACGGGGCTCCGACACCGCTCTCGGGCTGCTTCCCGTCGACCTGCTGGTCTCGGAGGTCGCACTGGGCAGGTAAGGACACCACGTACGACCTACGTCAGCCGGACGTCGTCCCCCAGCGCAATGGTTGCCGGCTTCACGACGGAGGCGTACATCGCCAAGAACATGTCGCGTTCCGCCGCGAGTCGCTTCAACCAGCGACCGTCCGCCGTCGCGCCGTCCTGGTCCACGTCGATCATCCGGCATCGTGGCACCCGTTCCACCAGCTCCAGCTCGGCTCCCCCGACGGCGATGCGCTCCCCCTGCCACGTCTCCTCGACGAACGGCTCGGTGGTGGCGATCACGATGTTCACCCGCAGTCTCCGGGGGTCGGCATCCACCCCCCACCGAGCGGCACACCAGTCCAGCGTGGCCGTGCCGACCAGGGACAYGGCACCCATGTCCTGGTGGGGAACCCCTCGCTCGGGCAGCACCGCGACCGGAGTCCCCATGCGCGCGCCCAGTGCGGCGTCCAACCGCGGGTCGCCCACCTGCCAGTGGCCCTCCGGGCCCGCGACGACCACGGTGCCGTCGTGGGTGCGAGCGGCGTAGTCGAAGACGGGGTCGTAGCGGCGGAACCGCCGGGTGTTCTTGCCCGAGGCGAAGCGACCCTCACCGTCCTGGACGGCGTACCACCGGTCACCCGCGATGCCGCGTGCGTCGAGTGCGACGCTGCCCAGCGCCTCACCGCCCATCGACTTCACCGGGTACCGACGGATGCCGACCAACGCTGACCGCATGCCTCGGAGGCTAGTACGTGACCACCGCGACACCCCCGCAGGACAGGCGTCCACCGAGCCGGATCAGGGCTCCGGATCCGGGATAGGGTCCCCGTCCATGGACATGCTGAGGAGCGCGGAGATCGCCGGGACGAACCTGGCCGACTGGCGCAAGCTGGCCCAGGGACTGCATGCGCGCTACGTGACCGCCGACTTCGGCACCGGCGCACGCTTCGTCGCCGCGGTGGGCGAGGCCGGCGACGCGATCGGCCACCACCCGCACGTGTCCATCGGCACGGGGTTCGTCGACTTCAAGCTGGTCAGCGACGACGCCATCTACCGCGACGACGAAGGCACCGAGCACGTCGTGGAGTGGGTGACCCAGCAGGACGTCGACCTCGCGCGACGGATCACCGAGATCGCCGTCGAGCACGAGGTCGAGGCCGACCCGGCCGCGGTCAGCCACATCGAGCTCGGCCTCGACACGGCGCGCTCCGCCACCATCGCCCCGGTGTGGGCCGCGCTCCTGACCGGGAGCGCCGATGCGCAGGGTCGCGGAAC
This sequence comes from Nocardioides sp. P4_G4, assembly GCF_056401085.1. Lineage (NCBI taxonomy): Bacteria > Bacillati > Actinomycetota > Actinomycetes > Propionibacteriales > Nocardioidaceae > Nocardioides > Nocardioides sp. P4_G4. The sequence goes on along the minus strand of NZ_JBFUKA010000003.1, from coordinate 11,638 downwards.
TCCCGGCGACGAGATCCGGGATGCCACGGGACGGGTGCCGAACCTGTGGTTCGGCGACGCCGACGAGCACGGCCACGCGGGCCAGGGGTTCCACGTCGAGGTCTATGTCGCGCCCGAGGTGGCCGAGCAGCGGATCGCCGCGGCCGTCGCCGCGGGTGGCACCGTCGTCGACGACAGCGACGCGCCCTCTCTCGTCGTGATCGCCGACCAGGACGGCAACAGGGGCATCGTCTGCATCGACGCGCCCGCGGCGACGAAGGACTGAACCGGCGCCTTGGCGGTCGGGTTGACGGTGATGAGCGGACCGGTGGGTCACAGGACGCCGGGGTCGAGGTCAAGCGTGGTGCGGTCCCCGGTCGCGAGCAGGTCGAGCATGGGCCCGATCTTCGGCAGCTCACGGGCGTAGAAGTAGCGCGTCGCGGCCCGCTTGCCCTCGTAGAACGCCGACTCCTTGCCGTCGGCGACCAGCCACTGCTCGAGCCAGAGCCACGCCACCACCAGGTGGCCGGTCGCCTCCAGGTAGGCCGTCGCGTCGGCGAGCATCGACCGCGGGTCGCCGRGGCCCGCGACGACGCCGGTGACCTCGACGAGCCGATCGGCCGCGGTCGTGAGCTGCTCGGCGTACCGGACGCCATCGGGGGCATCGGTGGTGGCGGCGCGGCGCGCGGTCTCGTGCATCCGGCCGACGAGGAAGGCCAGTCCGGCGCCGGCGTCCATGAGCACCTTGCGACCGAGGAGGTCCAGTCCCTGGATGCCGTGGGTCCCCTCGTGGATCGGGTTCAGCCGGTTGTCGCGATAGTGCTGCTCGACGTCGTGGTCCCGGGTGTAGCCGGCGCCACCGAGCACCTGGATGGCGAGGTCGTTGGCGGTCAGGCACCACTGCGAGGGCCAGCTCTTCGCGATCGGGGTGAGGATCCCGAGCAGCATCTCCGCCTCGGCCTTCTGCGCCGCATCGTCCACGGACGCGATGTCGTCGACCAGCCGCGAGCAGTAGAGGTTGAGCGCCAGGGCGCCCTCGACGTAGGACTTCTGCGCGAGCAGCATCCGGCGCACGTCCGGGTGCTCGACCAGCGACACCTGGGGGGACTCCGGCGACGCGCCCGACGGCCTGCCCTGCAGTCGCTCGCGCGCGTAGGCCAGGGACTTCAGGTAGCCCGTGTATCCCAGGGCGGTGGCGCCGAGGCCGACGCCGATCCGGGCCTCGTTCATCATCGTGAACATGACCGGCAGACCCCGGTTCTCGGTGCCGACGAGGTGGCCGACCGCACCCGGCCGCCCGCCCGGCGTGAAGGCACCCCCACCGAAGACGGGGGCGGTGTTGACCGTGCCGCGAAAACCCATCTTGTGGTTGATCCCCGCCAGCACCACGTCGTTGCGCTCCCCCACCGAACCGTCCTCGGCCACCAGGAACTTCGGCACCAGGAACAGGGAGATCCCCTTGGTGCCGATCGGGGCGCCGGGGGTGCGTGCGAGCACGAGGTGCACGATGTTCTCGCCCATCTCGTGGTCTCCTCCCGAGATCCACATCTTGCGCCCGAAGAGCCGGTAGGTGCCGTCGGGCTGCGGCTCGGCCCGGGTGGTGATGTCGGCCAGGTTGGAGCCGGCCTCGGGCTCCGAGAGGGCCATCGTGCCGAAGAACCGGCCCGTGGTCATGGGCTCCACGAACCGACTGACCAGCTCCGGCGTCGCGTGCACCGTGAGGAGGTTGGCATTGGCCAGCGTGAGCAGCGCGTAGCCCGCCGTACCGACGTTGGCCGCGTGGAACCACGCCATGCACGCCCCGAAGACCGATGACGGCAGCTGCAACCCGCCGGCCTCCTCGCTCAGGGGTGCCGCCAGGAACCCCGCGTCGGCGAAGGCCCTCAACGCCGGCTCGACCTCCGGGACGAGCTCGACCTTCTCCCCGTCGAAGCGCGGCTCCGCCAGGTCCGCAGCGCGGTTGTGCGGGGCGAAGTGGTCGGTCGCGATCCTCTCGGCGAGTCCCAGCAGGTCCTCCACGACGTCGCGGGAGTGCTCGGCGAAACGCTGCCGTTCGAAGAGCGCCTGGGTGTCGAGCCACTCGAACAGCAGGAACTCCAGGTCGCGGCGCGACATGATCACGCTCATCAGCACTCCTCCGGTCGGTCAGCCCAGGCGAACATGCTCCATGCCTACACGACGTACGGACGGCTCCCGGAGGCGGATCCCGTGCGTCACGCGAGGTGGTCGCCCAGCACGTCGAGCAGTCCCCGGCTGCCCGCCTCGCGGTTCGGGCCGTCGGCCCAGAACTGGTCGAAGAAGACGCCGTGCTCGACGTGGGTGAACCGGGTCCCTCCGTCGATCGGGTCGAACTCCAGCGATGCCACCGACGTCGACATGTGGACCCCGTCCAGCCACATGTCGTACGTCGTGACGATGCGGACGTGCTCGACGATGTCGGTGTAGGTGGCCTCGTAGCGCGAGACCGGGCCGTCGTGGAACGCGCCCTCGGCGACATCGCGTCCACCGATGCGGAAGTCGAACGCCCACTCGCCGGACTCGAACGCGTCGCCGGCACCGAACCAGTCCAGCTTCTGGTCCTCCTCGGCGAACGCGGCCCAGACGCGGTCGGGGGGTACGAGGTAGTCGCGGGTCAGGTGGAACCCGGAGCGGGCGAGTCTGCGTTCGGTCGTCATGGGCAGGTCCTAGCGGGTGAAGGTGACGTGGATCGTGCCGCTCTCGGCGACGACGGTCGTCACGGCGTGGGTGAGCTCGAGACCGCCCAGGTCGTCCCACAGCCGGGTCCCCCGCCCGAGCAGGACGGGGGCGATCATGACGTGCAGGTCATCGACCAGGCCGGCGCGCAGGAAGTCGCGCGCGGTGCCGACGCCACCACCGACGCGCACGTCCAGGCCACCGGCCGCCTCCGTCGCCTCGGCGAGCACGTCCTCGATCGCGGTGCTGCGGAAGTGGAACGTCGTCCCGCCCGGCATCGGGATCGACGGGCGCGGCGCGGTGTGGGTCAGGACGTAGACCGGGGTGCCGAACGGCGGCTGGTCACCCCACCAGCCCTTCCAGTCCGCATCGTCGGGGAACGTGTGCAGCCCGAACATGGCCGCCCCCATGATCTCGGCACCGATTCCCTCGAACTGCGCGGCCGCGTGGGCGTCGTCGACCCCGGTCGTGCCCGTGCCGCTGGTGTCGCCGAAGACCCGCTCATGGAACGTGCGGGTCGCGGCGTAGGCCGCCGTGAGGCGCCCCCAGTCCTCTCCCATCGGGTTCTCGGGAGCGTGATCGGTGGCCGGGGTGTAGCCGTCCAGCGAGGCGAACAGGTCGATGCGAACGCGGGTCATGTCAGTCTTCCTTCGGATGGGTGCGTGCCAGGTGGATGCCGAGCCGGTCGGCCTGGCGCTCTGCCGGTGTCCGCTGCTCGCCGAGCCACAGGTGCAGTACGTCGAGGGCGCCCGGTCGCAGGCTGATGGTGCGGACGCGGCCGTGCTTCTGCGACGTGACCAGCCCTGCCGCCTCGAGGACGCGCAGGTGCYGCATCAGCGACGGCAACGCCATCGAGAACGGTGCCGCGAGGTCGGACACGACGGCCGGCGACGTGGCCAACCGCTCCACGACGGCCCGGCGCGTCGGGTCCGCCAGGGCTCGCAGCACCGAATCGAGCTCGTCGTGATACTTAGGCACATGCCTAACTGTCGTGGACGGCAGGGCATTCGTCAACCGGCCCGATCGTCAACCGCGTCGTCATCGGCCGGTCGGGTCGACACCCGGAGACAGCCGCGCCCACCTCTCACATCAGAGGTGGGCGCGGCGTGGTCCGAGCCGAGGACCGGAGGACCGACGGATCAGCGAGCGGCCGGGGTGTAGATCAGCTTCTTGTTGACGAACTCGTCGATGCCGTAGGGGCCGAGCTCGCGGCCGACACCGGAGCGCTTCGTTCCGCCGAACGGAAGGTCGGCGAACGAACCCTGGGCGCTGTTGATCCAGACCATGCCGGTGTCGAGCTGGTCGGCGACTCGCTGCGCCTTCTCGGTGTCGGCGCTCCACACCACGCCGCCCAGGCCGAAGGCCGAGTCGTTGGCGAGCGCGACGGCCTCCGCGGCATCGGCCACCCGGTAGACGACGGCCGCGGGGCCGAAGAGCTCCTCGCGGTAGGCGCGCATGTCGGGGGTGACGTCGGTCAGCACGGTGGCCTCGACGAAGGCGCCGGGGCGGTCGACGCGCTTGCCGCCGGTGCGCAGCACCGCACCCTTGGCGACGGCGTCGTCGAGCTGCTCGAGGAGGTTCGTCGCGGCCCCCTCGGAGGAGAGCGGACCGAAACCGGTCGCCTCGTCGAAGGGGTCGCCCGGGGTGAGCGTCGCCATCGCGGCGGTGAACTGCTCGACGAAGTCGTCGTACAGCTCATCGACGATGATCATCCGCTTGGCGCCGTTGCAGGCCTGGCCGGCGTTGCCCATCCGGCCCCGGACGGCGGACTTCACCGCGGCGCCGAGGTCGTCGGCGTCGAGCAGGATGAAGGGGTCGGAGCCGCCGAGCTCGAGCACGACCTTCTTGAGGTTGCGACCCGCGACCTCGGCGACGGCGGAGCCGGCTCGCTCGGAGCCGGTCACCGAGACCCCCACCACGCGCGGGTCGGCGATGATGTCGGCCGACTGCTCGTTGGTGGCGAAGAGGTTGATGTAGGCGTCAGCGGGCAGGCCTGCGTCGGCGAAGATCTGGTCGATCGCGAGTGCCGACTCGGGGCACTGCGGGGCGTGCTTGAGCAGGATCGTGTTGCCGATCATCAGGTTGGGCGCGGCGAACCGGGCCACCTGGTAGTACGGGAAGTTCCACGGCATGATCCCGAGCAGCGGGCCGACCGGCTGCTTGCGGACCAGCGCGCTGCCGCCCATGGCGGGGTCCAGCGGGGCGTCGGCGAGCAGGCCGGGACCCTGGTCGGCGTAGTAGCGGTAGATCGAGGCGACGAGCTGGAGCTCGCCCTTGCCCTCGCGCAGCGGCTTGCCCATCTCTCGGGCGATGATCGCGGCCAGCTCATCGGCCCGCTCGTCGTACAGGTCGGCGACGCGGTGCAGCACCCGTGAGCGCTCGTCCTTGCTGGTGGTGCGCCACTCGCCGTACGCCGCGTGGGTGCGCGACAGCGCGTCCTGCACCTCGGCGTCGGTGGCGGTCGGGTACTCCTTCTCCACCGTGCCGGTGGACGGATTGACAACCTGGTAGTCGCTCATGCGTGAACCTCTCGAACGTGGGGGTGAGGACGGGCGTGCCCGCCTGCGTTCGAACGTACGCCCGAGCACCGGCTGCACAAGGGCGGGTCACAGTGATGAGGCCCACCACGCTGGTGGCAGGCCGTGGAGGACGGCCACCCGCATCAGGCGAAGACGACCGCAGCTCCGGTCTGGAGAGAAGCCTGAGCGGCCCTGATCAGCTGCAGGCAGGTGTAGGTCTCGACGGCGTACGACTCCCAACCCCGTGGATCCTCGACATTTCCGTCGACGGCGTTGTACACGTCCTCTGACTCAGGGTCGGCCCCTGGGTCGATCCCGAGGGCGAGCGCAAGCTCATGACACTCCGCGAGCAGCTGCGGCGCTGACCCCACGAGTGCGCCTACGACTGTGCGGTCCTGAAGGACCGGAGCAAAGTCGACAGGAGCGTAGAAGCCCTCGGCATCAGAGTGGTGGATCAGGTGGTCGAAGGCGTGGGGGTCGGACTCCCATGGTGCTGGGTCCTCTCGCGGCCGAGGCGTTTGCGGGAGGCCACACCGTGTGCAGGTCCAGCGCGTACACCTGGGCAAGAGTGGTGTCCTCGGCGGCCCTCTGGTCCGGTCCCAACGGATCGGGAAGCCGGCCGTGCACCCTGAGGTGTGCGGCAACTCGCCTGAGCGAGTGCAGAGCCGAGTACCCGTACATCTCGAACGAGTGCGTCTCCGCGTCAGCAGGTTCAGTCCACGTAGGCAGCGCGGCTCGTACGAGGGCCGAGTTCGCCGCAGCGACTTGTTCAGCGAACAGGGCCCGGCCCTCCTCGTCGTCGGCAAGGTCTTCTGCGAACCCGACCACCACGTTGAGTCCCATGTCGAGAACCTAGCGGCCGACCGATCCCACCCCATGCGGACTCATCCTGACGTGAGCGCGTCCGGGAGGATGAGCTGAACCGACAGTCCTGCTGGCTCTCGGTTCAGTCCGGTTCGCAGACGTAGAGCTGGAGGGCCGCGTCCGAGGTGAGTGGCGCACGGGACCAGTCGCCGAAGCGCTCGACAACACGGAGACCGCCGAGCGTGAGAAGCAGCGGCATCTCCTGGGGGAAGATGCTCCTGATCTCGAGCGGCGCAACAGCGAAGTCCGCCTCGGAATCGGTCGAGAAGTACCACCTCCCGCGCGTCACCTGCGCGGCCGCGTCGTAGGTCTCAGCGACGTCGACGTGCACCACACCACGATCGGGATCCACGAACGTCAACGCGTCGCGCCTGCGTCGAACGCCGTCGGCCCGGGCAAGGATGCGCACGCTCGGGTTGAACACGTCGAAGATGAGCCGCGCTCCCGGCGCCAGGTGCCTTCGCACCGACCGGAAGCAATCAACCACGTCGTCGGCCTCATGCAGATGGAGCAAGGAATTGGCGGCGATGAACACGAGGTCGAACGTTCGGCCCAGGTCGAGCTCGCGCATGTCGCCCTGCACCCACTCCACCGCCACCCCGCGCTCGTCCGCCTTGCGCTGAGCCTCGGCAAGCATGTCCGGCGAGAGCTCCAGGCCCACGCACGAATGCCCGTCGGACGCGATCGGGATCAGCTTGTGTCCGGTGCCGCACCCGAGCTCCAGGACACGCCCGCCTCGCCGTAGGGCCTCGGCCCTGTAGAAGCCGACGGCCTGTTCGCCTCCGGGGAACAACCGGTCGTACAACGTCGCATCCGAGTAGAACCGCTCGCTCATGAGGCGCACCCTCCTTGCCGGACCTCGTGCACGACGGCTACGGCACCAGCTTCCAGTTGCCCTCAGAGACGACTTCGACGGTGCCGTCGTCCACCTTGATCGCTGACTGGTCGTCCATGACGTACGCCGGGCCGCCGATCTCCCCAGCCCAGCGGTCTGCCTCGTCCATCGTGTTTCCCGGGAAGACATCGAGGTGCGGGAAGATCGAGAAGTCGACGAGGCCCAGTGTGCGGTCGTCCGGCGCGGACGGCCACCGGACGAAGTCGGCGCCGATCCGGGGCGTCATCACCATGCTGCCGGCACTGACTCCCACCCAGACCGTGTCGGTCATCGCGGGAAGGAGCTCGGCCAGTCCGGACTCCTTGATCCAGTGGCACAGGTACGTCGCATCGCCGCCGTCGACCAGCAGCACGTCAGCCTCCTCGACCCAGGGGACCCAGCGCTCCGCGCCGATCGTCGGCAGCGCCGTGAGCTCGAGGAGTCCCAACGACTTCCACTGCATCGAGGTCAAGCCACCCCAGGGTGGCGCGCCGCTGATGAACCCCCGCGCCGAGACCGGTCCGCACATCGGGTGTCCCCACTGTGCCGTGGGGATGCAGAGTGCGGTCGCGTCGGCCGTCGGCTTGCCCAACAGGTCCACCAGAGCACGGCGGATGCTGGCGTTCGTGACGCCTCCGGACGTGAGCAGAAGCTTCAAGGTTTCCTCCTCAACGAATGCCTTGCTCCAACTTCGACTAGCGCCGAGCATCTTCCACGAAACTCACCATCCACGCACTGCACTGACATCGTCATGAGCACGCATTCGTCGCGGAATGGGCGGACGTGTCCGACTGCTGGGACCTCGTCGGCGGACATGTCGAGTCGAGCGAGTCGCCTCCGGAGGCCATCAGGCGGGAATGCCTCGAAGAGCTCGGGGTAGCGCCGTCCGGGTCGCAACCGATTAGCCGCCACGGATCTGCCCTCTCGCGCACATCGCGGCAGACCCGGACGTTCCCCCTGCCCTCATAAACGACGGCTCCCCAGAGGGCTCTCCGAATCCAGGGTCAGTCCGGCCCGTCAGTCTGTGGCCGCCACGGCTCGTGCTCGTGCGACAGCCAGACCTCCACAGGGTCGAGCGCCCGGACCAACCGCTGGCCTTCGGTGCGCGGTTCGTCGAGCTCGGCGTGGAAGACCGCCGTGTCGCCGCACACGACGACGGGTCCCCCGTCCGCCTCGATGACGACCACCTGCGAGCCTCGGGTGTGTCCTGGCGTCGGCACCAGCCGGATCCCGGGCAACAGCTCGAGCTCACCGTCGACGGGGACGTACTGCACGCCGGGCGGGTCGACCCACTCCGGGATCGTGTAGTCGTCCTCGCTGCGTGCGTCGTCGAGCTCGATGCGCTGGACATGGATCGGCTTGCCCGCGAAGAGGTGGTTGCCGCCGCAGTGGTCGAAGTGCAGGTGCGTGTTGACGACGATGTCGATGCCGGCCAGGTCGAAGTCGGCCTGCGCGGACAGAGGAGTCAGGCGGGGATCCATGTCGGCCACCGCCGGGTGCAGCTGAGTGAGCCCGGTGTCGACCAGCACACGCCCATCGGGATGGTCGATGACGTGCACGTAGACCGGCATCCGCTCGCCCTCGGCGACCAGCTCGGCCACGAGAACCGGGGTGACGGTCGGCGGTGGGACGGCACGTCCCGCACCCTGCCCTTGCGGGGGTCGTGGGTCACTCATCACGGACCGCTCGTTTCGCTCGATGTGCGTGCGCCGCCGGGCGCGACCTGTGGCACTTCACACTCGCACACAAGCCGTCGGTCGAGGAGCCCTGCGCCGATATCCACTTTCGGGGAGACTGGTCGGGTGTCCGAGGACAGAGCCACAGAGATCGCCTGGAACCGGGAGCTCTGGGCGATCGTGAACGAGCGGTTCACCGATGCCGCGGCCGAGAGCATGTGGACCAGGCCGGAGATCGCGTGGGGCCTGTTCGCGGCGCCCGAGCGAGAGCTCGGCGTACTCGGTGACGTGCGTGGCCTGGACGTCCTGGATCTCGCCTGCGGAACCGGGTACTTCGCCGCCTGGCTCGCGCGTGCAGGCGCTCGACCGGTCGCCCTGGACTTCTCCGCCGAGCAGCTCGCCACCGCGCGGCACCTCCAGCAGCGGCTCGGCCCCACCTTTCCTCTGGTTCATGGTGATGCCGAGCGTTCCCCACTGGCCGGTGGCCGCTTCGACCTCGTCGTGAGCGAGCACGGCGTGGCTGCCTGGTGCGACCCTGCCCGGTGGCTCCCCGAGGCGGCGCGGCTCCTGCGGCCGGGTGGGCGCCTCGCGTTCATGACCAACAGCAACCTGTCGACGCTGTGCGTCCCGGCCGAGGGCGGTGTTGCGGGAGACCGTCTGCTGCGCGGCCAGCGCGAGACCCACCGGGTCCAGTGGCCGGGAGGCGGTTTCGAGTTCCATCCCTCGCACGGTGAGTGGATACGGCAGCTGCGCACGGCAGGCTTCGTCGTCGAGGCCATGCACGAGATCTACGCGCCGACGGACGGCCTCGACCACCCGTTCTACGAGATCGTGTCCCGGGAGTGGGCCACCAGCTGGCCGGCCGAGGAGCTGTGGGTCGCGGTCCACCCCTAGTCCGCGCGCCGCGACACGGGCCACCGAGGCCCTGCGTTCGGGACCCGGCAACCTCAGCCCCCGAGGTCCCCGATCGGGCGGTCGTCCAGGAACTCCGCGATCCGGGTCCAGTACGTGGGGTCGTCGGAGATGGTGTTGTGCTCGGCGTCGGGGAAGGCGACCACAGCGGGGTCGGTCAGGGCGGCGACCAGTGCCTCGGTCCGGGCCGGGCGGACGACCACGTCCTGATCCGCACGCAGCACCAGGACGGGCGCCTTCACGTCGGCGGCGATGGCCGCCGAGTCCCAGCGGTCCTTGATCAGCGCCGCGACCGGCAGACCGGGGAACAGGTCCGCGGCGGTGGCCACCAGGCTGTCGAACGGGGTGACCAGCACGAGGTGCCCGACAGCCCTCCTCACCGCGACGTGCACGGCGACGGCACTGCCGAGGCTGCGGCCCAGCACGTCCACCCGCCCGCCGGGATGGCGTTCGATGACGTGGTCGACCAGCGCCAGGGCGTCGACGCTCAGGGCGTCCTGGCTCGGGCGTCCCTCGCTGGCGCCGTACCCGCGATAGGCGATCAGGTAGCTCGTGTGGTCGCGGAACCGTTCCGGCAGCACCTCGAGCCACGAGTCCAGACGCTCGCCGTTCCCGCCGAAGTAGACCAGCGCATGGGCGCGACCCGGGTTGACGACCCAGCCGCGGAGCTCCACCCCGCCCACGTCCAGCGCGTACGTCGTGGCTGTGGCTTCCACGCGTGTGCTGCCGCGTGGATAGATCAGCTCCCGCACCAGCGGAGCAACGATGGCGTCGAACACGGGAGCACTCTAGGAGGTGGGCCCGCCGTCGTGCGGATGGTCAGGTCACGCGACGCGCAGGTCCAGCACCAGCACGGCCCGGTCGTCGTTGCCGCGCGGCACCTTGCGCAGGACGGCACGGGCGACGCCGGCGAAGCCGTGGGCCTGCACGGCACCTCGCGCCACCTCGCGCAGCCAGGCGAGACCGTCGTCGAGGTCGCGGCCGCGCGTCTCGATGACGCCGTCGGTGTAGAACATCAGCGCCTCCCCCTCGCCGAGGCGGCCCTCGCTGGCCCGCAGCTCCGGGTCGTCCACCACGCCCAACGCCGTGCCGCGCGCGTTGTCCACGCCCCACTCCCCCAGCGCCGGGCGCCAGTGCAGCACCGGGGGGTGCCCCGCGCTCGTGATCGTGTAGTCGCCCGTCTCCAGGTCGACGCGGACGTGCACGGCAGTGGCGAAGGACTCGTCGGAGTCCTGGCGCAGCAGGAACGCGTTGGCCGCCCGCATGAGGGCGTCGGGGGGCAACGCACCGAGCAGGCCGCCGAGGGCACCGGCGAACTGCAGGGCCTGCGGTCCGACCGAGGAGCCCTTGCCGCACACGTCGACGAGCACCATCTCGAGGTGCCGGTCCTCCCGCAGGTCGGCGACCAGGAAGTCGCCGGCGTACCCGGTGCCGTGCGCGCTGAGCATCGCCGACTGGGACCGCCACGGCACGGGCAGGTCCGGTACGACGCCCTGTCGCTGCAGGCGGTCGCGCAGCTGGGCCAGCATCGGCTCGCTCAGCGCCACCGGTAGTCCCGAGCGCTGYCGGCTCGACTGGGCGACGGCGAGACCCACCGATGCCGCCAGCGTGACCAGCGCGGCGGCCGAGGGGCCGTCGAGGCCGTCGTGCACGGTGGCAGCGGTGGCCGCGACGAGGATGAACCCGGAGAGGACCCGCAGCGGCCCGGCGCGGAGGATCAGCACGCCCAGCAGCAGCCACACGAACCACACCGTGAGCGGCACCAGGTCGTAGGCCACCCACGAGGCGACGAGGGACATCGCGGAGACGGCGAGCAGGATGCCCAGCACGTAGAGCTGGCTCGCCCGCGACCCCGTCCGCCAGCCCTCGACCCGGTCGTGCACGTGCGACGCCACCCGGCGCGGCACGGTTCCGAGGGCAGTCGACACCACCAGAGAATAGTGCGCAGGTGCCCCCGGCCGGAGCCGATCACCCGATGTCGGGGGCGGCCTCTACGCTCGCAGGACCATGACCGAGAAGCCCGACGAGACCGAGCCCACGACCGCCACGACCGCACCCGCCGACGACGAGGTCGCAGGCATCGTCGCCTTCGCCATGGACTGCGCCCGCCAGGGCGAGAG
>NZ_JBFUKA010000002.1:0-99122 GCF_056401085.1 Nocardioides sp. P4_G4 | reverse complement strand
CTGACGCCATCGTCCTGACCGCCGAGAACGGTTCCGGCGTCGAGCAGGGCATGAGGTTCCACTGCACGCGTTCCGGGTCAAGGATCACCCGCATCACCTCTACCCAGGTGCGGCCCACTCGTTGACCGTGACCGGGTCCGGGGCCTCACAACGGCCCCACTGCTCCGGTTCGAACGGCAGTGGGTCCCTCGCGGGGTGCTCTAGCGCTACGCGCTGCCTAGCGAACATCGGCCAGTGCCCGCAGTCGTGGTCCAAGGGCGAACCGGGTCCGCGGAGGAGTTCACCCAGTTGCAGGATTGCCCGGCGGTCGAGTCTGGTGCCACGCTTCTAGACAGTCCATCGAGGAGGCTGCGATGAGCGGTCGCCACCGCCGCAGGACGGCGAAGGCCGCCCGAGCTGGGGTGGCTTGGGCCAAGGTGTTGCGTCGTCGTGCCCGCGGTGCTCGAGGCCGACGAGCCGCCTGCGCCGCGACCGCTGCTGTCACCCTTGCCAGCGCCGGAGCGTCCGTAGCTGTCGCAGATCCCGGAGAGTTGGCTGAAACGGTCGAAGCAGCCGCCGCGGGAGCCAACCTGTCCCCAGGACGATGCACAGCGTCCAGTCTGCCCACTCAGATCGTCGACATGGGTGGCACGTCGCTCTTCACCGCCGATGACGGCGTCCACGGTCGCGGACTGTGGACATCGGATGGCACCGAGCGGGGGACGTCCTTGGTCAAGTCGTTCAAGGGCGAGAACGCCGACGCTGGCCCCGAAGAACTGACCCGTCTGGACAGCCTGCTGTTCTTCACGGTGGACGACGGTCTCCACGGGCGGGAGCTGTGGAAGACCGACGGAACCCGGAAGGGCACGGTGCTGGTGAAGGACATCCGGCCGCAGGGTCAGGGCAGCGCACCGTCCCTGTTGACCGCCGTGGGCAACACTCTGTTCTTCACCGCCGACGACGGCATCCGCGCCGGGGCGCTGTGGAAGACGGACGGCACCCTCTCTGGCACGGTCCTAGTCAAGGACATCCAGATCCCTACCGGCGACACCTACAATCCCCCGCCTCCCATGACGGACTTCGCTGGACGATTGTTCTTCACCGGCGACGACGGGATCCATGGAACGGAGCTGTGGAAGTCGGACGGCACCGAAGCAGGCACCCTCATGGTCAAGGACATCAATCCGGGCGCCGTCCAGAGCTACTCCCAGGAACTGACGACCGTGGGGTCCACGCTGTTTTTCAGCGCCGGCCAGGCCCCCATCGGAGAGGAGCTCTGGAAGACCGACGGAACAGAGACCGGCACGGTTCTCGTCAAAGATCTGCCGGAGGACTACTACTACGTCTCTGTCCCGCGGAACTTGACCGAATCAGACGGGATGTTGTTCTACACCGTCGAACACGACACGGGGGCGGCTGGCCTGTGGACGTCGGATGGCACGGAGGCGGGAACCGTGCTGGTGAGGGACTTCGCCGAATACGCCTATCCGCGTGACCTCACCGACGTCGACGGGGCGGTGTTCTTCGCGACCAACGACGGTGTCCACGGCGACGAGCTGTGGAGTTCGGACGGCACTCAGGCGGGGACCATCATGATCAAGGACATCAATGCGAACGACGACTACGGCTACTCCCACAGCTCGCCATCGTCCCTGACCGGCGTCGGAGGACAACTGTTCTTCAGCGCCGACGACGGACGCCGCGGCCGAGAGCTGTGGACGTCAAGCGGCACACCGGCCGGCACCAGGCTGGTCAAGAACATTCGACCAGGTGACGGCAGCGGCAATCCCTCTGCGTTGGCGGGTGTAGGGACAGGCCTGTACTTCTCCGCCACCGACGGCACCCGTGGCTCCGAGCTGTGGAAGTCGGACGGCACCAGGGCCGGAACCGTGCTCGTAAAAGACATCAACAGGCGCCCGGCAGCGTGCGCGGACGACAAGACCGGGGGCCGGCACGACGCGGGTGCGGACCCGCGCCGGACCGCCCCTTCTCGGGAGCGCGGACGGGACGCGGACACTGGGTCGGGTCCGCGTTGACCCCAGGTGTTGAGGGCAACTCGCGGAGCCCCCGGTACGCGCCACGGCGTGAGCCATGAGCCGGTCGGAAACGTCGGGGGCCACTGAGGTCCGGTTCCACCACAGCGCACTGTTCCCGACGGTTCTCGCCGAGATCGGGTGCTCACTGCTGATCTCGACCTATCAGGCGGGACAGCTCGTCGCCGTCGGTGTGGCAGGCGAAGACCTGTCCCTCTCCTTCCGCGCGTTCGATCGCGCCATGGGTGTCGCCGTGGGACCCGACCGGATCGTGGTCGCGTCGAAGGGCCAGATCTGGTCGTTGCCCGACCACTCCGAGCTCGCCCCAGCGATAGCGCCCGCGGGACGGTACGACAAGTGCTGGCTTCCGCGATCCTCGACCGCCACCGGCGAGATCCAGTGCCACGAGGTCGCGTGGGGAACCACTGACTCAGGAGAACCGGACCTGTGGATCGTCAACACGCTGTTCTCCTGCCTGGCCGGGCTGGACCCGCGCTACAACTTCGTGCCGCTTTGGCGACCACGTTTCGTCACCCGGCTGGCCGCGCAGGACCGCTGCCACCTCAACGGGTTGGCGATGCGCGACGGAGCTCCGGCCTTCGTCACCGTCATGGCACTCTCCGACGAACCTGGGGGGTGGCGCAACGCCAAGGAAGGCGGCTCCGTACTCGACGTGGCCTCGGGTGAGGTGGTCACCACGGGTCTTGCCATGCCTCACTCGCCGCGCTGGCACGACGAGGAGCTGTTCGTGCTCAACTCAGGCCTTGGCCGACTCGAGCGCGTCGACCCCGATCAAGGACACCGTGTAGCCATCGCGGCCGTGCCGGGATACGCCCGTGGCCTGGCCCTGCATGGCGGTCTCGCCTTCGTCGGCCTCTCACGGATCCGTGACACCGCGGTCTTCGACGAGACCCCCATCGCTGCCTTCCACGACCAGCTCAAGTGCGGTGTCGGCATCATCGACATCAACACCGGCAACACCATCGCCACCCTGCAGTTCGTCACGGGAGTGGAAGAGATCTTCGACGTGCAGATCAGTCCCGGAACACGTTGCCCCGCGCTGGCTGGCTCGCCCGATGGGGAGGAGGTCTGGTTGCTTCCCGGCCAATCCGACGCGATGCCTACCCGGCCGGGATGACGTACGCCCCTCGGAACAGACCGTTCGGGTCGTACGTGGTGCGCAGCTGGCGAAGCCGGTCGTAGTTGGAGGAGTAGTAGGCCGAGATCGGCCGCGACGGCTCCAGGTAGTTGATGTAGGCGCCGACCGAGGCGGACCCGAACTGCGCGTGCCCTGCCGAGATCCAGCTGTACGTCGATGCCTTCACCGACGCGGTCGGCGGGGCCGTGAAGTCGACCTTCCACTGCACCGAGCCGAGCGCGGTGCGCCAGGGAAATGCGGTGTCCGCGACGGCCTTGCTGGCCAAGGAGCCACCGAACGGCTCCCACAACAGCTCCGTGGTCGAGTTCGTCCTTGCCCGGGCCCGGAGGTAGCCCGAGATCGCGGAGATCTCGGCGCCCGTCAGTGCGCGCCCGAGGACGTCGCTCCCGGAGAGGTACACCTTGCGCGTGAGCCGGCCGGTGGGCTCCAGCTGGCACTGGCTGTCGGTGTACCCCGTGCAACCGGCAACCTGTTGCAGGGCCTGGAGGTGGGTGTACTGCGTGGTCGTACGCGACGTCGGCGCGCGACCGACCGCCGCCACGAGCGCGTCGACCTCGGCCGTCGCCGACGTACCGAGCGCATACACGACGATCCTCGGTGCCACCTGTCCCGAGCCCGTGACCAGGTGCAGCACCGGAAAGCTCGTCCACGGTGCCGCGGCGATCCGCTGCTGCCAGCCGGCGATGACGCGTTCCATGTCCGCGTCGGCCCAGCGCACCGTCGCGTAGCCCACCGTCATCGCGGGACTGGTGGCGAACGTGTACTCGGTCACGACGCCGAAGTTCCCCCCACCGCCGCCACGGCAGGCCCAGAACAGGTCAGGGTTCTGCGTGGCGCTGGCGCGGACCGTGGTGCCGTTCGCGAGGACGACCCTGACTGCCCGGAGCGAGTCGCAGGTGAGTCCGAACTTGCGGTGCTCGAAGCCGATGCCGCCCCCGAGGGTCAGGCCGGAGACCGCCACCGTGGCGCAGGTCCCGGTGGGCACCGTCCGGGCGTACGGCTCCAGGGCGGCGTGGACGGCGTACAGACCGGCGCCGGCGCCGACGACGACGGTGCGGCTGCTGGTGTTGTAGGTGATCGAGCCGAGTCGCCGGAGGTCGAGCTGGATTCCCTGGTCACCACCGGACGCGCCGACGTAGGAATGGCCGCCCGATCGCGGCGCGAACGGGGTCGTGAAAGCGGCGGCGAACTTCGCCGTGGTCGCGACATCGGCCGCGTTCGCCGGTTGGACGACGGCGAGCGGCCGCAGCCCGTCGTAGATCGGATCGAACAGCTGCAGGGCGCTGAAGTAGCCGGCCGCGCTCGGCAGCAGCACCGATCCGGAGAGGGAGGCATCGAGGTTCTGGAAGTCGGCGGTGGTGGGGGCCCCGCGTGCCGCAGCGTTCGCGGCCGGCGGAGCCAGGTCTGCCACGCGGTTGATGGCGACGGCTCCGACCAGGCCTGTCCCCGCCACCAGCAGCGACCGGCGGGTCAGCTCGTGCTGCTCCCACGATCGCTTCTGTCCCGGCGTGTGATGCATGGACACCACCGCCTCCTCACCGGCGCTGGGCGTTGCCACCCACCACCCATCAGAGTCCACTCCACGTTAGGAATGGCTGGGGCAGCCGTCAACGGCGTGAACTGACTAGTGCCCTGATCGCAGGGGCAGGGGCAACAGCAGCCCGCGGAGGTGGGTCACCTACGCGCCGCTGCCGTACGGGCGGGTGAGGATCTCCAGCCAGTGCCCGTCGGGCCCCTCCCAGTAGAGGCCGCGTCCACCGTCCTCGTGGTTGATCGCGTGCGCTCGACGCTTGAACGGGTCGGCCCACCACGTGCGTCCGTCGTCTCGCAAGCGACCCAGGACGAGGTCGAACTCCTCCTCCCCCACGAGGAACGCGTAGTGCTGACCGTGGATCTCGTCATCGCTGTCCATGAAGTCGAGGCTCGCCGCGTTGTCCATCCTCAGCTCGGCGAACGGTCCGTACGCCGTCGCCTCCGGCAGGCCGAGGACCTGGCCGACCTCGCGCGAGGCAGCCCACCGATCCTTCACGAGCACGATGGTGTGGTTCAGCTCGATGCTCATCGGGCACTCCTCCGGTCGCATGGAATTCTAGTCGGCTCCACCGGAAGCACCATGGTCACAATGGGCCGACCATGCCTGCCGATCCCCTTCAGAGGCGATGGCCAACGGGTGACGTGGCTCGTAGATCCCGACCTCCCCACCGCCGGGCAACCGGAAGCGGGTCAGCCGTCCCCAACGCTCCTCGGAGACGTCCTGGGTGAACTCGACGCCCTTCGCCTGCAGCTCCGCCATCGTGGTTTCCAGGTCGTCGCACATGAAGTAGAGCTCGTGCCCGGTCGAGCCCTCGGACGGGTGCACGGCCAGCTCCGCGGGCGGCAGCCTGAAGATGAGCCAGCCGCCTCCGGCGTCGACATTCGGGTGTCCGAGCACGTCGGCGAAGAAGGCGCGATCCGCTTCGGCATCGGTGCTGGAGACGATGACGTGGCTGCCCATGATCACGTCCCGATCCTAGGTGGGCCCACTCGGACCGGGTCCGGCGATGGCTCTGACTACCGTGCTGTCGTACGACGTTGTCGCATCACGGTCGTCTTGTCCGTAGCACTGGAGAGGTCGCTCACGTGGCGGCGCCTCTGCCCTAGGAGATGACACCGATGTCGCACCCGGATCCGGTTGCCCGCCAGCTCTTCGACCTCATCGAGCCGATCGCGCTGGTGAACTTCTTCGCCCGCGAGCCCCACGAGTCGATGGCGGCGCTCGGCCTCCGCACCTACTGGGACGGATACTTCGCGGGACGCTCCGCACCGCTCGGACGGGTGCCGGCCGAAGTGGTCCACGCGGCCTTCTACAGCTTCGCCGACGGCGAGGTGGCTCGACACATTCCCAAGGTCTGGGACACGACCACGCCGGAGGCGGCTCACGCCGCGCGGGAGCAGGGTTGCGGGGCGGCGTTGCGCCGGATCGTGGGTGACCTCATCGGCACGCCGGAGCTCGAGCGCGCCGCCGAGCTCCTCGCCAAGGCATCGACCTTCGCGCCCACCGAGGGACGGATCATGTACGCCGGCCTCCGTGCGCTGCCGATGCCCGAAGAACCCGTGGCCCGCCTCTGGCACGCGGCGAACATGCTTCGCGAGCACCGCGGAGACGGCCACGTCGCGGCCCTGGTGTCGGAGCGGATCGCCGGCACCGAGTCCCACGTGCTCCACGCCCTCGCGATGGGGATCTACCCGGCCGAGTCATTCGGCCGGATCCATCACCTCCCCCAGTCCACGCTGGCTGCCGTCATGAACGGCTTGCGGGACCGCGGCCTCGTCGATGTCTCGGGTCACCTCACCGAGGTCGGCCAGGCGACCAAGGCTCGGATCGAGGACCTGACCGACACCCTCGCGGAGGCGCCGTACGACGGTCTGGAGCCGCCCGAGCTGGACGACCTGATCGCTTCCCTCGAGCCCATCTGCCGAACGCTTCAGGCCGCGGGGTCACGATAGGTCGCCCGTGCGGAGCCCGGCCCGGCCATCGGGACCTCGACCGGTCCTCGTTGCTTCTCAACGTCGTCCGGCTTTGGCCTTCCCCAGGCGAATCACCGAGTCATACCGTGGATCCAGGAGCGTGACCGGTGGTTCGGAGGCTGTCATGAGACAGGCGTGGGAGCGGTTGGTCGTGGGGCCGCGGGAGGCGGATCGATCGGTCCTGCTGCTGCCCGGCGGAGCCAACGCGGCGCGGTCGTTCGACCTCGTGATGGCGGAACCCGCACTGGTCGGTGTCCGCCTCGTGGCCACCACGCTGCCGGGCATGGCCGGCGCCCCCGTGACCGAGGGGTCCGTCCCCGCCATGGCCCGGAGGGCGGGCGAGCTGGCCGAGGAGTACGAGTGCGACGTGGTCGCGGGCTTCTCCCACGGTGCGACCGTGGCCCTGGACATGGTGCTGTCAGGGCACTTCCGTGGCCCGGTGGTGCTCCTGGGGATCAGCCTGACCACGGAGGACGAGGCGCGGTTCTTCCGCGCCGCCGTGCGGACGTCGCAGAAGGTCGGGAGCTGGCCGATGGCCGCCCTGCTTCGGCTCCTGCCCCTGATGGCCAGGACCACCAAGGCACCTCATGCGCACAAGATGGAGCTGATCGAGGACCTCAAGCAGAACAGGGCGCGCGATGCGGTGCGGGTGTGCGGCGAGTACCTCGACTACATCGCCGCGGACCGGGACTTCGCCGCCGAGCTCGCGACCTCCGGCGAGCCCGCGTGGGTGGTCCACGCCGAAAAGGGCGACGGTGGGCTCACCGACGCCGAGCGCGCCACGCTCCGAGCGGCTCCCCACGTCACCCTGGTGACCATCCCGGGCGCCGTGTTCCTCCTCCCGGACGAGGCGCCGCGGCAGACGGCCGCCGCCATCGCGGACGCGCTGGCCCACGCAACCTGACGCGACGGCCTCAGGCGGGAGCCACGTCGCCGACGGGACGAGACACTGCACTTCCTGCGTCCCGGGTAGGTCGAGGCCGCGTCCCACGTGAGTGGACGCGGCCCCTCCGACGGTGAGCCGACGCCGGTTGTGCTGCTGGTCTCTACTGGTGCTGGGATGCCGTCTGCTCGGCCCCGAGGCCGAGCTGAGCCATCATGGATCCTGTGTCGAAGTACGTCGTCTGACTTCGGACCTTCCCATCCTCGAACTCCATGACGTCACAGAGCTGCAGGGTCATCGACCGTCCGGTCGCCGGGATCTCACCCATGCTCGTCACCAAGGTCCCCGTGTGGGTGCCTCGGCCCGTGAACTCGACCACCACGTAATCGCCCGATGCGATCACCCGATCGACCGTCACCGTGCCGTCCGGGAACCCGTCCGCCCACATCGTGTTGTACGCACGTGAGCCTTCGATGCCCTCGAAGGTGTCGCCCGAGCCGACGATGGTGATGGTCGCGTCGGGGGCGGTCGCTTCGGCCATCTCGTCGAAGCTTCGCTCGTTCCACGCCTCGTGCAACCTGCGCGCGAGTGCTGCGTTGTCTGCCATTTGAGCCTCCGCTCTGGCGCCAGCCCGCCATGGTCCACGCTAGTGCCGCGCCCGGTCGGGAGCAACGAGATGGGACGACTCAGTCATGGGAGACGAGAACCGTCCGGTGGAGGTGAACCACATGGTCTTCAGGTCCCGGTACATGCCTTGTGACGAGTGCGGCGCGTCCGTGGACAGGACCGGCCTCCCGCACCGTGAGTGCTTGCCCGAGCGCTTGGCGGACTACCAGATGTTCCGGTTGCGCGGCGATGTCGCACAGCTCGAGACGGGGGTACGCCGCTACCTGGCGACCGCCTCCGGGCGCTTCGAGTGCTGGCTCGCTGCCCGACAGGTCCGCGGCGGGGCCTGACAGCCGATGCGGTCCGCCACGGCCCTCATCCACACGCACCGACGTCGAAACGGTCGGACAGGGCGTAGCGCAGGAGCACCACGTCGCCGATCTGGCGGGTCTCGGCCAGGCGCGCCCGGTGACCGGGATGCCACGGGAACACGCCGTCCCCGACGAACCGGCGGGCCTGCGAGGTGCCCACGAAGAACGGCGCCACCACCAGGTGCAGCTCGTCGGCGGGGCCGCCGGTCAGGAACTGGGTGTGGACCGTGCCCCCGCCCTCGACCATGAGCCGCCGGACGCCGCGGTCGTAGAGGTCCTCGGTCAGCCGACCGACCTCGACCCGCCGGCCCCCGTCGACGACCGTGGCCACCGCCGAGAGCCGGCTGCGAGCCACCGGCACCGCGCGGCTCGCGCAGTAGACGATCTTCTCGCCGTCCCCGGCCACGAAGAAGTTGCTTCCCGCGTCGAGACGGGCGTGCTCGGTGACGGTGACCTTGGTGGGCGACTCGGCCATTCCCCGGTCACGACGCAGCCGGCGCAGGTGCTGGCTGCGCACCAGCAGCCTCGGGTTGTCGGACCGAACGGTGCCGGCTCCGACCAGGATCGCGTCGCACGCGGCCCGGACCTCGTCCACGCGCTCGAGGTCGGCGTCGTTCGACAGCACCAGCCGCTCCTCGGTCGCTCCGCCGAGGTAGCCGTCGAGCGAGATGCTGCAGCTGAGGATCGTGTACGGGCGCTCAGGCATCGACCCTCCCTCCCACGACCAGCCCCGCCGCGGACGTGCGGGGCGGGCTCTCCGCCACCCGCGCCACGGTGCGCCGGTCCGACCCGAGGAGCAGCGCGACCGCCCCCGGCAGGTTCGCGACCAGCACGACGGCGCCGTACGCCACGGCGGCGGCCAGGCCCGTGCCGCTCCCGAGCCCGGCGGCGGCGAACACCCAGGCGGCCATGCCCTCGCGGGGGCCCCAGCCGGCGAGGTTGAGTGGCAGGCCCGCCGCGACGAGGACGAGCACGGCGAGCGGCAGCAGGGTCGAGAGGGGGGCCGTCACGCCGACCGCACGTGCGACGAGCAGGTACGTCGCGACGTGCCCGGCCATCGCCAGCACGGAGGCGACCACCACACCGGGCCACGAGCGGCGTACGAGCAGGCCGAGCCGCACGTCCTCGTGCACGGCCCGGAGCAACCTCCGCCACCACTCCGCGCCGGCGGCCGGCCCCCGCCACGCCACCCGGGCGACCACGGCCGTGACCGCGGCCAGCACCCCCACCACCCACGGCAGCACCGGCCCGACGGGGGACGGCAGGGCCAGCAGCACCGCAGTGGCCACGACCGCCTGCACCGCCTGGCCGGCGAACCGCTCCCAGGCGACGGCGCGCAGGGCGAGACCGGTCGCGCCCGCGGAGCGGCCGTGCACGACTCCCCGGTGGACGTCGCCGAGCACGCCGCCCGGCAGGACGGTGTTGAGGAACTGCGCCCGGTAGCAGGCGACGACGGCCGCGGGAAGGCGGATCGCCACGCCCAGCTCCCGCGCGACCAGGTGCCACCGCCATGCGCACGCGACGGTGGTGAGGACGGCGAGGCCGGCCCCCAGTGCCAGGACCTCGACGTCGAGGGCACGGACCCCGGCGACGACGGGGCCGCCGCCGGTGCGCCCGACCACGAGCGCGAGGATCGCCGACCCGACCAGCCAGCGCCACGGCGTACGGGACCACGACGGCGCTGTCATGCGGCCACCTGTCGGAGCACGCGGGCGACCTCGTCGGTGGTGGTCGTCCAGGTCCCCAGGTCCGCTCGCCGACGTCGGGCGGCGGCCTGCAGGGACCGGCGCAGGGCGGCGTCGGCGAGCCAGCGTCGGAGCGCACCGGCGAGCGCGACGGGGTCACCGGGCGGGACGAGGACGCCCGCAGGCAGGCCGCCGGTCACCGCACCGAGCGCCTCGGGGACACCACCGACGGCGGTGGCCACGACGGGAACGCCCCGGGCCAGGGCCTCCGTGACGACCATCCCGTAGGTCTCCGTCCGGCTGGGCAGGACGAGCAGGTCCGCCCCGTCGTACGCCGCGTCGAGCCCGGCCCCCCGGAGCGGACCGGCCAGCCGGAACCGGTCGGCGAGCCCGAGGGCACCCGCGCTCCCCCGCAGCCGGGCCACGAAGTCCGGGGCCACCGAGTCCGGGCCCACGCACACGCACCGCCACGCGAGGTCGGCGACGTCCGCCAGGGCGGCCAGCAGCACGTCCTGCCCCTTGCCGGGGACCACGGTGCCGACGGACAGGAGGGACGTGCCCTCCGACGTCCCGGACGCCGGGGCCGCCTCGTCGACCCCCGGGTGCGCCACGTGCACGAGCGCAGGGTCGAGGTCGTACGCCGCGAGCAGCCAGTCCCGGCACCACCTGCTCGGGACGACGACCGCCGCCGCGGACCGCACGACCGCGCCCTCGGCCCGGCGGGCGGCCTCGGAGGGGTCGTCGACGCCCACCGGGAGGTGCACCACGAGCACGATGACCAGCCGGTGCGACGCCGGCACGACCAGCTCAGGCAGTCCCGAGGCGAGCAGACCGTCGAGCAGGACGAGCGAGCCGTCGGGCACGGCGGCCAGGGCGGCCTCCACCGCGGCGCGCCCGGTGGCGCTCGACCAGGGCCAGCCGCCGTCCACCTCGACCGTGCGGACAGTCCACCCCGCGCGGTGCAGGCCGTCGGCCAGCCGACGGTCGTAGGTGTTGCCCCCGCTCGGCCGCTGCGGGTCGTGGATCCCCTGCGGCACCAGCAGGTCGACCCGCCCGTTCACAGTGCCCGCTCGAAGCTGGCCCACGCGACGTGGGACTCGTGCAGCGTCACGACGATCGCTCCGACCCGGGGACCGCCTCCGAGGTCGCCGGCCAGGACGGCCTCGGCCAGGCGGTCGGCCACGTGGCGGGCCAGCACCTCGGTGGTGGTGTTGGTCCCCTCGAACAGCGGCTCGTCGTCGAGGTTGCGGTAGGTCAGCCCGGCCACGACCGCGCGCAGCACCGCAGTCGCTCGGCCGATGTCGACGAGGACCCCGTCGTCGTCGAGCGCCTCACCGCGGAACGTCGCGTCCACCACGAAGGTCGCCCCGTGCAGCCGCTGGGCCGGTCCGAAGACCTCCCCACGGAGGCTGTGCGCCACCATCAGGTGGTCGCGGACCGTCACGCCGAACACGACGCGTCCTCGTCGTCGTACGTCACCGCGTGGCACAGGGCGGGCAGCTCGCGCGAGACGAGCCTCGGCATCACGGCCGGCAGCGTCCGGAACGGCGACTCGCCCGTGAGCAGCTCGTCGAACCCGTCGTCCCGGAGCAGGTCGAGGGCCAGCGCCAGGCGTTGTGCCGTCGTACGCCGATCGCGACGGGCCGGTGCCACCCGGCCCACCTGGCTGGCCCGCAGGCTCAACCGGCCGGAGTGGAAGCTGCCGCCGAGCGAGAGCGTGGTGGTCGCGTCGCCGTACCAGCTGAGCTCCAGGACGGTGCCCTCCGG
This sequence comes from Nocardioides sp. P4_G4, assembly GCF_056401085.1. Classification (NCBI taxonomy): domain Bacteria; kingdom Bacillati; phylum Actinomycetota; class Actinomycetes; order Propionibacteriales; family Nocardioidaceae; genus Nocardioides; species Nocardioides sp. P4_G4. Next base: position 87,132 of record NZ_JBFUKA010000002.1, on the reverse strand, counting down.
CGCCAGCAGCTCGAGCGAGCGCTGCAGTCCCGCGGAGGTGGCGCTGGTGTGGAGGACCAGGTCGCAGCCGCCCTCCGCCTCATCGGGCGCCGCGAAGCCCACCCCCCACGCCGCCGCCACCGCGGCGCGCCCCGGGTCGACGTCGACGAGCGTCACCGAGGTGCCGGGGACCCGGGCGACCAGCCGGGCCACGCAGCAGCCGAGCAGGCCCGCGCCCACGACGGCCACCCGGTCCCCGACAAGGGGCGGGGCGTCCCACAGGGCGTTGACCGCGGTCTCCACCATGCCGGCCAGCACCGCGCGGGCGACGGGCACCTCGTCGGGCACGACGGTGACCGCCGACGCCGGGACCACGTAGGCCGTCTGGTGCGGGTGCAGGCAGAAGACCGTGCGGCCGCGGAGCCGGGCCGGTCCCCCCTCGACCAGCCCCACGCTGAGGTAGCCGTACTTGACCGGTCCCGGGAAGTCCCCGTCCTGGAAGGGCGCCCGCATCGCGGCGTACTGGCTCGGCGGCACGTGCCCGCCGAAGACGAGCGTCTCGGTCCCCCGGCTCACCGCGCTCCGCAGGGTCCGCACGACCACGTCCTGCGGTCGTGGTTCCGCCAGCGGCGCGCGCCGGATCTCGCCGGTACCCGGCTCGCGGAGCCAGAACGCCCGTGCCTCTCGCTGCATGTCACCCACCTCGACCCCCGGCGTGAACCGGTGGGCTCTCGCCCACGTTCCCACTCGTGAGGCTTCCCGTCTCCCCCAGCTTCCTGACCAGGTGAACGGAGGGACCGTGCCCGAGGTTCAACGCCCTGCCGCGACGCGCCGGACGGCGGTCCTGCCGGTCCTCCTCACCACCCTCGCGACCGTCCTCGTGCTGCTCGCGCTCGCGGTGCCGAACCGGCTCGAGGCGATGGCCCCGGCCGCCTTCGTGCGGCTGCCCGTCGAGCTGCTGGCCTACCTCGCGGTCGTGCTGGTCCTACCGACGCGCTTCGTCCGGGTACGCCGGACCGTCGCCGTCGCGGCCGGCGTCCTGCTGGCGGCGGTCACCGTCTCCAAGCTCCTGGACGTCGGGTTCCTGCAGGCCCTGAACCGGCCCTTCGACCCGCTCATCGACTGGCGCTATGCGGGCTCGCTGGTGGAGACGGTCCGCGGCTCCGCCCAGGGCGCCCTGGGCGACGGGCTGCTGGTCCTGGCCGGGAGCGTCGTCGTCGCGGTGCTCGTGCTGGTGCCGTTGTCGGTCCTGCGGATGACGCGCGTCGCGGTACGGCACCGGGCCGGCACGGGTCGGCTCGTGGGCGCCCTGACCGGCCTCTGGCTCGCGCTCAGCCTGCTCGACGTCCGCGCCGGGGCGGGCCCGGTGGCGTCCGGGGCGACGGCCGGCTACGTGGCCGCCCAGGTCGCCCGGGTCCCGTCGCAGCTCCGCGACCAGCGTGAGTTCGCCCGGGCCGCGGCCACGGACCCGATGCGCGACGTCCCGGCCCACGACCTGCTGACGGCGTTGCGCGGCAAGGACGTGCTGGTCGTCTTCGTCGAGAGCTACGGCCGCGTCGCGGTCGAGGGGTCCAGCGTCTCCCCGGGTGTCGACGCGGTCCTGGACTCCGGGACCCGACGGCTGCGGCGCCAGGGCTTCACCGCGCGCAGCGCCTTCCTCACCTCGCCCACGTTCGGCGCGCTCAGCTGGCTGGCGCACTCGACGCTGCAGTCGGGCCTGTGGGTCGACAGCCAGCAGCGCTACGACCACCTGGTCACCAGCTCCCGGCTGACCCTGACCAGCCTCTTCGAGAGGGCCGGGTGGCGCACGGTCGCGGACGTCCCGGCCAACAACCGCGACTGGCCCCAGGGCTCGTTCTACGGCTTCGACCACGTCTACGACTCCCGCGACGTGGGCTACCGGGGACCCCGGTTCGGCTACCCGACGATGCCCGACCAGTACACCCTCGACGCCTTCCACCGCCTCGAGCTGGCACCGCGCGACCGCGCCCCGGTGATGGCGGAGATCGACCTCCTGTCCAGCCATGCCCCGTGGTCGCGCACGCCGCGGATGCTGCCGCAGCACGCGGTGGGCGACGGGTCGGCGTACGACGGGATGCCGGAGACCCTGGACTCGGAGACCGACATCTGGCCGTCCCCGACGCGGGTCCGGGCGGCGTACGGGCACTCGATCGAGTACTCCCTCGAGTCGGTCGTCTCGTTCCTCACCTCGTACGGCGATCGCGACCTCGTCGTGGTCATGCTCGGCGACCACCAGCCGGCGACCATCGTGTCCGGTGAGGACCCGGGCCACGACGTCCCCGTGTCGGTGATCGCCGGCGATCCCGCGGTCACCGACCGGATCTCCGGGTGGGGCTGGGACGACGGGCTGCGCCCCGCCCCCGATGCGCCCGTGTGGCGGATGGACGCCTTCCGCGACCGGTTCCTCGCGGCGTACGGTCCCGGCGGCCACACTGGGTCCGGGACCACGGGAGCGGCGTTGAACCGGTGACGCACCTCGTGCGTCCTCTCCGGAAGGAGGGTGAGGTGTCCAAGAACGAGGTCGCGCTGATGCAGCAGCTGCACGACGAGCACGCCGACGTGCTCTGGCGCTTCTGCCTGAGCCTGGTGGGCAACGACCGGCCGCACGCCGAGGACGTGGCGCAGGAGACGCTGCTGCGTGCGTGGCGGCACCCCTCGGTGCTCGAGAGCCCCCCGGCCGCCGTCCGCTCGTGGCTGTTCACCGTCGCCCGCAACATCGTCATCGACGACTGGCGCAGCCGCCGCTCGCACCCCGAGACCCCGGTCGCGGAGGTCCCCGAGCAACGGCGCTCGGAGGAGGACGACGCGAGTGACCAACTCCTCCTCTCGTGGGTCGTGGCCGAGGCGCTGACCCATCTCTCGGAGGACCACCGCCGGGTGCTGCTCGAGTGCTACTACGGAGGCCGTCCGGTCGCCGAGGTCGCGCGGCGCCTCGGGATCCCCGAGGGCACGGTCAAGTCCCGCACCCACTACGCGCTCCGCGCGCTGCGGCTCGCTCTCGAGGAGATGGGGGTGAGCGCATGAGCTGCTTGTTCGCCCACGACGACGGCGCCTACGTGCTCGGGGCGCTGAGCCCCGGCGAGCGACTCGAGTTCGAGAGGCACCTGCCGACCTGCGAGGACTGCGGCCGCTCGGTCCGGGCCCTCGCCGGACTGCCCGGGCTCCTGGACCGCGTCGACGCCAGCGTGCTGGAGCACCCCACGGCCGATCCCCCGCTGCCGGCCACGTTGCTGCCGGCCCTCACGCGTGAGGTGGGCCGGGGTCGGCGGCGGCGGGCGTACACGATGGCCGGGCTGGCCGCGGCCGCCGCGGCGGTGGCGGCCCTCAGCGTCCCGGTGGTGGCGAACCTGACCGACGGGAGCGCTTCCCCGACCACACCGAGTGCGGGGGCCAGCGCCTCGCCGGGCGCTGTCGAGACCCGCGCGATGGTGCCGCAGGGGGACGTGCCCATCGAGGCGACCCTGGGCCTGGAGCAGGTCGCGTGGGGCACCCGGCTGCTGCTCACGTGCACCTACGAGCCGACGTCGGTCGAGTACCACCTCCCCGACGAGGTCGACTACCTCCTGTTCGTCCGCACCCGCGAGGGCCGCACCGAGCAGGTGGGCAGCTGGCGCTCGGTCGGCGGCACGACCATGCAGGTCCCGGCCGCCACCTCGGTCGGCCGGGCGGACATCCGGTCCGTGGAGGTGCGCACGACCACCGGCCTCGTGGTGCTGCGGCTACGTGCGTGAGCGCAGCGGGTTGTCGGCCAGCAGGAGCCGGGAGCCCGCCACCACGGCGACCACCTCGGCGACCGCCGCCGTCCAGACCGTCCACCCGGTCCAGACCTCCTGGACCCCGAACAGCCCGACCGTGGCCGCGAGCACGAAGGCCGTGAGCGTCGACAGGCCGAAGCCGACCGCCAGGAACGGCGGGACCCAGTGCCGCCACGCCACCAGCAGCACCGCGATGGCGGCACCACCGACGGCGTTGAGGAGGAAGGCGGGTCCCACGACGTGGGCGTCCCGCATGCCGTCCGACCACAGGTAGAGGTGGACGGCGGCCGACACGAGCACTGCTGCTGCTGCCAGACGACGCATACGATCACCGATCCGTTCGAAGAGGTCCTGTCGGGAGAACGGAGGGCCCGCGCGTCCGGTTCAGCACGCGGCGCCGGTGCTGTCGATGCGTTGGGCGACCACCGCGAACTTGCGCACCCGCCCAGCGGCCATCCAGGCGCTCCAGAGGCGGTGCGAGGCCAGCAGCCGGTCGACGACGTCCTCGCCGACCTCGGCCGAGATCGCCGACCGGTCGGCCTCGAAGGCGTCGGCCAGTGCGTCGGCGACCAGCCGGTGGGAGCGGGTGCACTCGCGCATCCAGCGCACCTGCAGCCCGACGGCCGTCAGCACCGACACCAGCTCGGCCAGCGGGATCGGCCACACGGTGTCGCCGCCGGGCATGGCCCGTCGCTCCCGGGCGGTCAGGGGCCGCCCCTCCTCCACCGTGAGCACGAGGCGTCCGCCGGGGACCAGGGCCGAGGAGACCTCCCGGAGCAGGGCCTGCTTGTCGGGGAAGGCGAGGACCGTCTCCAGCAGGAGCACCACGTCGAAGGCTCCGACGCGCACGGGCGGCACCTCGCCCACCTCGAAGCGGCAGTCCGGGTCGGTGGTCCGGGCGCGCGCCAGCTCGATGGCGTCGGCCTGCCGGTCGACGCCCAGGTAGACGCAGCCCAGCTCGGCGGTGATGAGCCGGCCGGGGCCCGCCACCCCGCAGCAGAGGTCGAGCACGGTGACGCCCGGCCGCACCCCGGCGGTCCGGGCCACCGAGAGGATCTCGCGGCCCGACATGAAGCTCTCCTGCCCGACGAAGTCGCCCGGCGCGTAGGCCGCTGTGCGGGCCCGACGCAGGGCGTCGTCGTACGCCCGGCGCCCCGGCTCCGGCGACGTGGAGCGGCGACGGCGCCACAGCCACCAGACGTCCCGGCCGAAGGACTCGGCCAGCAGGAGGAGGCCGAGGACGAGACCGGCGTACGTCGCCGCGGCCGGTCCCACGTCCGAGGCGGCGAACGTGAGGGCGATCCCCGCGGTCGCCGTCACCACCTTGCGCCAGTAGCGCGCGGGCAGCGGTGCCCGCATCCAGGGCAGCCACCACCCCGCCACCGCGAACAGGTAGCGGGCGGCTCCCATCGCGAGCACCCACGCGCCCGCCGACCGGGCGACGTACACGCTCAGCACGAGCATCAGGAACGCGTCGGCCTCGCCGTCGAGACGACCCCCGAACCGGGAGACGGTGCCCGTCCACCTCGCCACCCGACCGTCCACGGCGTCCAGCGCCAGGGCGACCGTGGCGAGGCCGACGAGGAGGCCCACGGGCGACCGGCCGTTCCACGTGTCCGCCACCATCGCGGCCACGCAGCAGGCGAGGGCCGCCCGGGCGACCGTGACCAGGTCGGCGGGCCCCAGCGACTCGACGTGGTCGCGGGTGGCGGCCCGCGCGGTCGCGACGGCCAGCACGAGCCCGCAGGCGAGACCGACCAACGCACCCCCGGGGCCGACCCCGCCAGCGCCGACGAGCAGGAGGAGCTGGACGACCAGTGCCGTGACACCGGCCGGCAGAGCGTTGCGAACAGCGATCACCGTGGTCCTCCCGCGTCGGCGTCTACCGTGGTGGACGCACGCTGCCGGCGTCCGGTTCACCGGCCCGGTGTGCACGGGCGTGCGGGGAGGTGCGATGGGGACCGAACCCGTCCGGGCCGGGTCGGCCTGGCTGGCACTGCGGGAGCCGGCGGACGCCGAGGCGCGGTCCGGCGAGCTCGTCGAGGCCCTGCGTGCCCGGCTGACCCCCGGCCCGCCCCACAGTGGCCCGGCCCCCGAGGGCCTGGTGGTCCACGACCTCGGGGGTGGCACCGGCTCCACGGCGAGGTGGCTGGCCCCTCGGCTGGCCGGGGGCCAGCGGTGGGTGCTGCACGACCGCGATCCCGACCTGCTCGCGCTCTCCGAGGGGATGGCCCGACCCCGGTCGTCGGACGGCGAGGTCGTCACGGTCGAGACCCGCCTCGGGGACATCACGCGCCTGGCCCCCGGGGACCTGGCCGACGCGTCGCTGGTCACCGCCTCTGCGCTGCTCGACATGTTCACCGAGGTCGAGCTGGCCCGGTTCGTCGCCGGCTGCCTCGGACCGGGGTGCCCGGTCCTCGTCACGCTGAGCGTGGTGGGCGACGTCGAGTTGGCCCCGGACGATCCCCTGGACCCGCGCGTCGTGGCGGCCTTCAACGCCCACCAGCAGCGGGGCACGGCGGGCGGGCGCCTGCTCGGGCCCGCCGCCGCGTCCCGGGCGGTCGATGCCTTCCGTCGGGCGGGACGCGAGGTGGCCGTGCGCCCCAGTCCGTGGCGCCTCGGTCCGGCGAGCGCTGCGCTGGCGACCGAGTGGCTGACCGGGTGGGTCGGGGCGGCCGTCGAGCAGGATCCCGGTCTGGGCGAGGACGCGGCGGCGTACACCCGGCGCCGTCGGGCGCAGCTCGCGTCGGGGTCCCTCGCCGTGACCGTGCACCACCTCGACCTGCTGGCCCTGCCTCGCTAGGGTCGCGACATGCCCGAGCCGGTCGGCGTCCGCCTCGTCCCCCTCGTGCACGAGCACGTGCCCGACCTGGCCGAGCTCACCCGGGACCCCGACTCGCTGCGCTTCACGCGCATCCCCGAGCCACCGCCCGAGGACTTCGCGGCCACGGCGGTCCAGCGGTACGTCGAGGGGCGCGAGACCGGGGAGCGCGAGGCATACGCCCTCGTGGACGAGGCCGGCACGTTCCTCGGTGTCGGCATGCTGCCGGTCATCGAGCGGCAGTCGGCGACGGTGGAGATCGGCTACATCGTGTCCCCCGGAGCGCGCCGTCGCGGCGTGGCGACGCAGGCGTTGTCGCTGCTCACCGACCGGGCCCTGGAGCTGGGTGCGGAGCGCATCGTCCTGCACATCGCCGTGGCCAACCCCGCGTCCCAGGGGGTCGCCGAGCGGTGCGGCTACCACCTGGAGGGCGTGATCAGGTCGGAGTGGTGGAAGCCGGGCGTCCGGGCCGACACGCAGCTGTGGAGCCTGCTGCCGTCCGACCCGCGGCCACCGCGGGACTGACCCCCGACGGAGGACCTCGGGAGCCAGCCGTGCGGTGGGTCCGCTCCTACTTGGTGCCCCAGACGCGTTCCTGCATCGCCGTGTCACCGGCGGACTGGAACTTCACGACCTTCCCGTCGCGGAAGGTCACCACGTCGGCCTGGTCGGCGGTCTCGCCACCGACGGTCACGTTGGTCAGCACCACGACGCGCTCCTCGTCGCCGAGGAAGTACTGCGGACGCGTGGCGAACCCCTTCTCGGCCAGCCTCATCCAGAAGCCGATCACCTCGTCCCTGCCGCGGTAGGTGCCGGACAGCGCGCTGTTGCCCGAGACGATCCACTCGACCTGGTCGTCGAGCTCCGCGCTCGCGCCGTCGATGTCCGACGCGCTGAAGGCCGCGTAGGCCTTCTTGGTCTTCTCGATGTTCTCCTGTCCTGACATGAGCATTCCTGCTTCCCGGCCCCCGTGGGCCTCACCTTCGGACGCTACGTCCGGGTGGGAGGTGGGTCCATAGCGCGTGCGGACCCACCTCCTAGGCTGGTCCGCATGAGTACCCGTGAGCTGACCGCTGACACCTTCGAGGAGACCGTGGTGGGTGGGGGCATCGTCCTCATCGACTTCTGGGCCGAGTGGTGCGGGCCGTGCAAGCAGTTCGGCCCGATCTTCGAGACCGCGTCGGAGAAGCACCCGGACATCGTCTTCGCCAAGGTCGACACCGAGGCCGAGCAGCAGCTGGCCGGCCAGGCCGGCATCTCCTCGATCCCGACCCTGATGCTCTTCCGTGACGGGATCCTGCTCTTCAACCAGGCCGGCGCCCTGCCGCCGCAGGCGCTCGAGGGCGTCATCGAGCAGGCCCGCGAGCTCGACATGGACGCCATCCGCGCCCAGATCGCGGAGGCCGAGGCTCACCCCGAGGAGCTGGACCTCGACACGTTCGCCGCCCAGCACGCCGGCGGCGGCTACGTGCTCGACGTCCGCGAGTCCGAGGAGTACGCCGGTGGCCACGTGCCCGGCGCCGTGCACATCGCCATGAACGACGTCCCGCAGCGGCTGGCCGAGATCCCGACCGACCGTCGCGTCCACGTGATCTGCCAGAGCGGTGGCCGCAGTCGCGCGATCACCGACTACCTCCGGTCCAACGGCGTCGACGCGGTCAACGTGTCCGACGGCACCGCGGGCTGGGCGCAGCGCGGCTGGCCGCTGGACCGCTGACACGACGGCGGAGGCGCGTGGCCGGGGTCGCCCCGTGCGCGCGTCACCTGGGCGTCACCGGTGGGCGTCGAGCCAGGCGATGACGTCGCGGGTGATCTCGTCCCGGTTGGTCTCGTTGAAGACCTCGTGGCGCGCGTCGTCGTAGACGTGCACCGTCACGTCGGCGACCCCCGCGTCGCGGTAGCGCTGCGCGAGCACCCGGACGAGGTCTCCCCCGCCGGCCAGCGGGTCCGCGCCGCCGGACACGACCAGGAGCGGGAGGTCGCTGCGGATGCGGGCCAGCGCCGCCGGGTCGGCCAGCGTCGCGGCGGCGCCGAACAGCGCCGGCACCGTCTCGTCGGGCAGGTCGAAGCCGCACAGCGGGTCCGCGACGTAGGCGTCGACCTCGGCCTCGTCGCGGGAGAGCCACTCGTAGCCGGTGCGCGGCTCGAAGCTGGCGTTGAAGGCCTCGAGCCCCACAGGACCCTCCGCCTGCGCGAGCGCTGCGGCCATCAGGTCGAGGGCGGTCGACCCGGAGAGCACCACGCCGTCGTAGAGGTCGGAGTGGTCGAGCAGCACCGACTGCGCGGCGAAGGAGCCCATCGAGTGGGCGACGAGGAAGAGCGGCACGTCACCGGACGACTGCCGCAGCGAGGCGCCGTACACGGCGACGTCGTCGATCAGCCCGTCGAAGCCGGCGGCCCCGAAGTCGCCCGGCGTCCCGGTGATCGATGCGCCGTGACCGCGGTGGTCGGTGGCGTGCACGACGAACCCGGCGGCGTTGAGGGCGCGGGCCAGGCGCTCGTAGCGCGCCCCGTGCTCGGCGAGGCCGTGGGCGACCTGCACCGCACCGACCGGGTCGGTCACGTCGTCCCAGGTGTAGGTCGTCAGGGCGGTGGCGTCGGACGGGGAGGTGAAGGTCGAGACGGTGGCAGTCATGCGGCCACGCTAGGGCCGTCGTGGGGGCTGCGCGACCCCTGTGGTGCCGCCCCTAGGCTGGCCGGTGTGATCGAGTTGCGCAGTCCCTCCCAGATCGAGCAGATGCGGCCCGCGGGCCGCTTCGTGGCCGAGGTGCTCACCCACCTCTCGGGCGTCGTCGACGTCGGCACGAACCTCCTCGAGGTCGACGAGATGGCCCACGACATGATCCGCGCCCGGGGCGCGGAGTCGTGCTACATCGACTACCACCCGTCGTTCGGTGCCTCCCCGTTCGGCAAGGTGATCTGCACGTCGGTCAACGACGCCGTGCTGCACGGTCTCCCCCACGACTACACGCTCGCCGACGGTGACCTCCTGACGCTCGACTTCGCGGTGTCCGTCGACGGATGGGTCGCCGACTCGGCACTGTCCTTCGTCGTGGGTACGCCGCGCGCGGAGGACCTGCGCCTCATCGAGGTCACCGGCCGGGCGCTCGACGCCGGGATCGGTGCGGCCCAGGCCGGCAGCCGGATCGGCGACATCGGCCACGCGATCGGGACGGTGGCCCGCGAGGCCGGGCTCGGCATCAACATGCAGTTCGGCGGGCACGGGGTCGGCCGGACGATGCACGGCGACCCGCACATCGCCAACGACGGCTCGCCCGGCCGGGGCTTCCCGCTGAAGCCCGGCCTGGTGATCGCCATCGAGCCGTGGTTCCTGCACACGACCGACGAGATCTTCACCGACCCCGACGGCTGGACGCTCCGCAGCGCGGACGGCTCCCGCGGCGCGCACATGGAGCACACCATCGCGATCACCGAGGACGGTCCCATCGTCCTGACCGCCCGGGACTGACCCGGCGTGCCCGAGCTGCCGGAGGTCGAGAGCGCGCGTGCCGTCATCGAGGCGGGCGCCCTCGACCGGGAGATCGCCGACGTCGACGACACCGACACCTGGGTCTGCCGGCCGCACTCCCCCGGTGAGGTCCGGGACGCCCTGGTAGGACGACGGCTCACCGCGGCGCGGCGCCGGGGCAAGAGCATGTGGTGCGAGACCACTGGTGACGGGCCGCTGCTGGGGATCCACCTCGGCATGAGCGGTCGCATCGTGGTCACCGACCGCTCCGGGGCGCCCGTCGAGGGCGGCGACCCGGTGCGCGGGCGGACGGCCACCTCGCCCGACCGGGACCCCGCGTGGGACAGGTTCACGATCCGCTTCGCCGACGGTGGCGAGATGCGCCTCTTCGACAAGCGCCGTCTCGGACGGGTGCGACTCGATCCGGACCTGACACGTCTGGGGCCGGACGCCGCCGAGGTGGGGGTCGCGGAGTTCCGCGAGCGCGTCGGCCGGGGCACGACAGCGGTCAAGGCGCGGCTGCTCGACCAGTCGGTGATTGCGGGGGTGGGCAACCTGCTCGCGGACGAGACGCTCTGGCAGGCCTCGCTGGACCCGCGTCGCCGGGTGGACACCCTCGACCACGACACCCTCACGGCGCTGCACGCGTCGCTGAGGAAGGCCACCAGGGCCGCGATCCGTCTGGGGGGCGTGCACACGGGCGAGGTCATCGAGCACCGCTCCGCGAGCGGGCACTGCCCACGGTGCGGTGCGCCGATGCAGCGGGCCACCGTCGGTGGGCGGACGACGTGGTTCTGCTCCCAGGAGCAGGGCTGAGGGTCCCCCTCGTCGTCGGCTCCATGCGGCTGCTCACCGGTTCCAGAGCCCGAAGGGTCGCAGCAGCGCCTCGGCCCCGAGCTCGAGGTGCCGGGCGTCGGCACGCTCATGGCAGGGGGCCCAGCTGATGTCGGGCGCGAGCCGGACGACGGCGTCCCGCGCCCAGTGCTTGGCCCGCTCGGCCCGCCCGGCGCGCAGGCGCTCCAGCCGTGCCTCGACCCATGCGGGGTCTGCGAGGGCCCGGTCGAGCGCCGCCTCACCGAAACCGGACACCGCTCCCTGGCCGGTGCGGTAGACCGACAGCCGTCCGTAGAGGCCCTGGGGCCGGCCGCCACCGCCGCGCTCGCCGGCCATGCCGACGTACCGGATGCGGTGGGTGTCGCGCTCGCGGAAGAGGTAGACGCCGGGCAGGCGCGGGGCGTGCGGCAGGGCCTCGGCGAAGGGTGCCCACGGCGACCACTCCGCGAGGTCCTCGACCTTGCGGTAGGCCTCCAGCCTCGCGGCCGTGTCGTGGGGGGTCTCGAGATCGCTCATGGACGCACTGTGGCGCGGGGCACCGACATCGCGTCCGCCTCATCACCAGCGGATGAGGTCACCGCTCCGGCGCCGGTCCTACGGTGCTGGCACGGTCGGCCGGAGAGGTGTCGACGCCCGTACGTCCCGAGGAGCAGCCCGTGTCCGACAAGCCGAACATCCTCATCATCTGGGGCGACGACATCGGCATCAGCAACCTGAGCTGCTACAGCGACGGGCTGATGGGCTACCGGACACCCCACATCGACCGGATCGCCGACGAGGGGGTGCGCTTCACCGACTACTACGGCGAGCAGAGCTGTACGGCGGGCCGCGCAGCCTTCATGACCGGCCAGAACCCGTACCGCACCGGGCTGACCAAGGTCGGCATGCCCGGGGCGGACATCGGGCTGCGTGCCGAGGACCCGACGATCGCGACCGCGCTGAGGTCCCTCGGCTACACGACCGGGCAGTTCGGCAAGAACCACTTCGGTGACCGGGACGAGTTCCTGCCCACCGCTCACGGCTTTGACGAGTTCTTCGGCAACCTCTACCACCTCAACGCCGAGGAGGAGCCGGAGCTCTACGACTACCCCTCGGAGGAGGAGTTCCCGAACTTCCGCAAGAACTTCGGCCCCCGCGGCGTCATCCACTCCTGGGCGAACCCCGACGGCACCCAGCGGATCGAGGACACCGGTCCGCTCACCAAGGAGCGGATGAAGACCATCGACGACGACGAGGTCGTGCCGGAGGCGCTGCGCTTCATGGGCGACGCCCAGGAGAGCGACACACCCTTCTTCGTCTGGCTCAACACCACCCACATGCACTTCCGCACCCATGTCAAGGACGGCAGCCGAGGGCGGGCCGGCCGGTGGCAGTCGGAGTACCACGACACGATGTGCGACCACGACGACCTGGTCGGACGGGTCCTCGACCACCTCGACGAGCGCGGCCTGGCCGACAACACCATCGTCATGTACTCCACCGACAACGGGCCGCACATGAACAGCTGGCCGGACGCCGGGATGACGCCGTTCCGCAGCGAGAAGAACACCAACTGGGAGGGCGCCTACCGGGTGCCTGCGATGGTGCGCTGGCCGGGCCACATCCCGGCGGGCGAGGTCCGCACCGGGATCGTCAGTCACGCCGACTGGTTCGTCACGCTGCTCGCCGCGGCGGGTGACACCGACGTCGCCGAGCGGCTCCGGGCGGGCACCGACCTGGCGGGCACGACGTACAAGGTGCACCTCGACGGGCTCGACCAGCTCGGCTACGTCACGGGCGCGACCGACGAGAGCCCGCGCAAGTACTTCTTCTACGTCTCCGACGACGGCGACCTGACCGCGCTGAGGTACGACAACTGGAAGTTCGTCTTCCTGGAGCAGCGCTCCAGAGGCACGCTGAACATCTGGGCCGAGCCCTTCACCGAGCTGCGCTTTCCCAAGCTCTTCAACCTGAGGACCGACCCGTACGAACGGGCGGACGTCACGTCGAACACCTACTACGACTGGGTGCTCGACCATGCCTGGGCCTTCGTCCCGGCCCAGGCGTACGTAGCGCAGATGATCCAGAGCCTCCTTGACTTCCCACGTCGCCAGGAGCCGGCCAGCTTCAACCTGGACAGGCTGATGGAGAAGCTCAAGGCCGGGATCGGGAGCAGCTGAGGTGCAGGTCGACCTGCCCGGTGGGACCTTCACCATGGGCTCCGACCACCACTACCCCGAGGAGGCGCCGACCCACCGGGTGCGGGTCGATGCCTTCTCGATCGACGCCACCGCGGTGACCAACGCGGAGTACGCCGCCTTCGTCGCCGCCACGGGGTACGTCACGGTCGCCGAGCGCGACCCCGATCCCGCCGACTACCCGGACGCGCCCCCGGAGAACCTCCAGCCGGGGTCGATGGTCTTCACGCCCACCCGCGGACCGGTCGACCTGCGTCACCTCAGCCAGTGGTGGCGGTGGAAGCCCGGCGCGTCGTGGCAGCACCCGCGGGGTCCGCGGAGCTCGATCGACGCGGTGCAGGACCACCCCGTGGTGCACGTCGCCCACGAGGACGCGCAGGAGTACGCCGCCTGGGTCGGCGCCTCGCTCCCGACCGAGGCCGAGTGGGAGTACGCCGCGCGGGGTGGCCTCGAGGGGGCGGTCTTCACGTGGGGCGACGAGGCCCGGCCGGGCGGCCGAATCCTGGCCAACACCTGGGACGGGCCGGACTTCCCCTGGCGCAGCACCGGCGAGAGCGGATTCCAGCGCACCGCCCCGGTCGGCAGCTTCCCGCCCAACGGCTACGGCCTCTTCGACATGGCCGGCAACGTCTGGGAGTGGACCCAGGACTGGTGGACCGAGCGCCACCCCGACGAGGTGGACAAGCCCTGCTGCCTGCCCAGCAACCCCCGGGGCGGAGACCTCGGGCAGAGCTACGACCCCGCCCAGCCGCAGTTCCCCATCGGCCGCAAGGTGGTCAAGGGCGGCTCGCACCTGTGCGCCGACACCTACTGCCTGCGCTACCGACCCGCGGCGAGGCGACCCCAGATGATCGACACCGGCACCAGTCACCAGGGCTTCCGCTGCGTACGGCGCGGCGACGGGAGCACGCCGTGAGTCCCGAGACCCTGCCGTCCTGGCGTCCCGGGGCGACCCGCGACGCCGTGCTCGCCTTCCTGGACTCGGCCGGGTCCGTGCCGCTCGAGCAGCGGGTGGCCTGTTTCGACAACGACGGCACCCTGTGGTGCGAGAAGCCGAACTACCCCCAGTTCGAGTTCTTCGTCGACACCCTCCAGACCGCCGTCCGGGCCGACCTGGGCCTGTCCACCAGGCCGGAGTTCGCCGCGCTGCTGACCGGCGACCGGGCGGCCATCGGCGAGCTCGGTCTGGAGCGGATCGCGCTCGCCCTCACCGGCCTCTTCCAGGGCGTCGCGCCCGAGGAGTTCACGGTCCGGGTCCGCGAGTTCCTCTCCCGAGCCGCGCACCCGACCCTGGGTCGCCCGCTGCGCGCCACCACCTACCTGCCGATGCTCGAGCTGCTCGCCCAGCTGCGGCGGCTGGACTTCACCGTCTGCATCGTCACCGGCGGCGGGACCGAGTTCGTCCGAGCGGTCAGCCAGGAGCTGTACGGCGTACCGCCCGAGGCCGTGGTCGGCAGCCTGATCGACTACGACTTCGTCCCCGCCACGCCCGGTTCCGGCCCGACGCTGGCGCGGGCCGACCGGTTGGTCGGCGTCGCCAACGAGGGTGCCGCCAAGGTCACCCACATCCAGACCCAGCTCGGCCGACGCCCGATCCTGGCCGCCGGCAACTCGGGCGGGGACCGGGAGATGCTCGAGTGGGCAGCGGCAGCCGACGGCCCCTCGCTGGCGCTGCTCGTCGACCACGACGACACGGAGCGGGAGTTCTCCTACGTCAGCCGGGCGGAGAGCTTCACCGAGCCGGAGCTGATCACCGACGTCGGTGCGCGACTCGGGTGGACCGTCGTCAGCATGGCCGACGACTGGGGTGAGGTCTTCGCGTAGGCGGCGGCTCCGCCACCCGTGGGCAGACCTCGGACACGAGGGTGGTCCCACGCACGGGAGCTCAGTCGAGGCAGAACTCGTTGCCCTCGACGTCCTGCATGACCAGGCACGACTCGTTGTCCTCGTCGGCGAGCAGGAGCTGCACGCGTACGGCGCCCAGCGCCTCCAGCCGCGCGCCCTCGGCCTCGAGGGTGGCCAGGCGCTCCTCCCCCACCAGCCCGGTGCCGGCACGTACGTCGAGGTGGACCCGGTTCTTGACCACCTTGCCCTCGGGGACGCGCTGGAAGAACAGCCGCGGGCCGACCCCCGTGGGGTCGACGCACGCGAACCACGCCCCCTGCTGCTCGGGCGGCAGCGAGTGGTCGTGGTCCTCCCACGTCGCGAAGCCCTCCGGCACAGGAGGCGCGACGTACCCGAGGACCTCGCACCAGAAACGGCCCACGCGCCCCGGCTCCGCGCAGTCGAAGGTGACCTGGAACTGCTTCACGGTCGTCATCGCGCCACCCTAGGGTGCATCGCCGCAGCCGCGGCGTCGCGGATCTCCCGCGCGACCGCTCGGACGTCCTGGGACACGGTGTCGACGACGAGGTCTGCGGCCGGCCGGAGCCAGGCGAGAGCCGCTTCGTAGTCCTCGACGTGCGCGTGACGCCACGGCCGGATGCGCTCCGGCTCGACATCGTCGGCGTCGATGCGCGCGTGCAGGGTGTCCGCGTCGGCATCGAGCACGACGTGGAATACCTCGTGACCCAGCTGGCCAAGACCCCGGGAGAGCTCGTGCCAGTAGTCCTCGACCAGGACGGTCTGGGCTGCGACGAGGTCCTGCCCGGTGACCTGGATGATCTCGTCGGCCACCAGTGGGACGAGGCGACGCCACGAGGGGTACTGCTGGAAGTCCGTCACGGCGTGGTCGGGGAGGTTGTTGGCGAGCATGTAGCCGACCCACTCGGGGTCGAACTGCCGCCACCGCTCCCCGTCCGCGACGAGTGCGGAGCTGGTGGTGGTCTTGCCGACCCCGAACGTCCCGTTGAGCCACACGATCATGGCCGGACGCTACGACACCACCCGACCACCCGACGGCAGCGTCCGATTCCATCGAAGGACCTGGGTCGTGCACCACATCCTCCAGTCCCGAAGGGGTGAGAGTGAGGACGTCGGGTTACTGTCGAGGAATGACTGACCTTGAGCTCGACACTGCTGACCAGATCGAGCAAGAGGAGGACGTGACCGGTCCGCCGACCGAGGACACGCGCGCGGCTTGGGCCGAGGCGGCCCGCCCGATCCTGATCAAGGCGGCCCAGCGCTACCGCGCGCTGGTGAGCTACAAGGACCTCGCCGCGCAGATGCAGGAGGCCACGGGCATCACGACCCGCCAGCCCATGCAGCACTGGATGGCCGACGTCCTGCACCGGGTGGCCAGCGACTGCGCCGAGCGCAACGAGCCCAACCTCGCGTCCCTCGCGGTCAACGCGCAGGGCAGCGTCGGGGCGGCGTACGCCTCGACCGTGCTGGACACCCAGGGCGATGAGATCGGTGACTCCGACGACCACGCGGCGCGCGAACGACTCGCCTGCCACACCCACTTCGACGCCGCGGACCTGCCGGCCGACGGCGGCGTGCCGACCCTGACCGAGAAGGTCAGCGCCGCGCGGACCCGGGCCCGCAAGGCCTCCGCCCTGGCCCGCCCCATCGACACGTGCCCGGACTGCTTCATGGCGCTGCCCGCCACGAAGGTCTGCGACAACTGCGCCTGAGCGACTCCCCTGCGCGGGGGTGACGCCGCGCGTCCGTCCTTTGCTTGGATGGGCTCATGACCAACTCCCTCCTGAGCCCGTCCACGCTCGCGTTCGCGCTGCCGGACTACGCCCACCTGTCCGACGCCGACTACCGCGAGGCGATCGAGCAGGGCATGACCGAGCACCTCGCGGAGCTCGACGGGATCGCGACCGACGACTCCCCGGCCACCGTGTCGAACGTCCTCGAGGCGTGGGAGCGGTCCGGTGCCCTGCTCAACCGGGCGATGAACGCCTTCTGGGTGGCCAAGTCCGCCGACACCAACGACGCGCGGGACGCGATCGAGGAGGACATGGCGCCCCGGTTGGCTCAGCACTCCGACGCGATCCTCCTCGACGCGCGGCTCTACGGCCGCCTCACGTCCCTGGCCGCCCGGCGTGACGCCGGCGAGGTGACCCTCGACGAGCAGGAGGCGCACCTGCTCACCGAACGGCTCAAGGACTTCGAGCGCGGCGGCATCGCCCTGTCCGAGGATAAGCAGTCCCGGCTGCGCGAGCTCAACACCGAGCTGGCGACCCTGTCCACCCGCTTCGACCAGATGCTGGTGGCCGGGCGCAACGCCGCCGCCGTCCTGGTCACCGACGAGTCCGAGCTCGACGGCCTCGACGAGGGACAGACGGCCGGCGCCCGCGAGGCCGCCCACGCCGCCGGCCACGACGGCTGGCTGCTCACCATCACCAACACCACCGGCCAGCCGGTCCTCGGGTCGCTCACCCATCGCCCGACCCGCGAGCGTGTCTTCCGTGCCAGCGCCGGGCGTGGCCTGGGCACCCCCGGCGACCCGGACTCCGACTCCGCCACCAGCTCCGCCATCGAGGCCGACTCCGCAACCGACTCCGACTCCGACACAGACACCCGCGAGGTGCTGCTCACCATGGCGCACCTGCGCCACGAGCGCGCGCTGTTGCTCGGCTACCCGCACCACGCGGCGTACGCCGCCGAGGACGGCTGCGCGGGCAGCACGGAGGCCGTCAACGAGATCCTCGGTCGCCTCGGCCCCGCGGCGTACGGACTGGTGCGCGCCCGCGGCAAGCAGCTCCAGGCCCACCTCGACGCCACCGAGCCGGGCGCCACCCTCGAGCCCTGGGACTGGGCCTACGTCGACGGACAGCTGCGCCGCGAGGAGGCCGAGCTCGACCCCGGCGCCCTGCGCCCCTACCTCGAGTTCGACCGGGTGCTCACCGAGGGCGTCTTCGCGGCCGCAACCGCGCTCTACGGCATCACGTTCCACCGGCGTGAGGACCTCGTCGGCTACACCGACGTGGCCCGGGTCTACGAGGTGCGCGAGGAGGACGGCAGCCACCTCGGTGTGGCCGTCATCGACCCCTACACCCGGCCCACCAAGCAGGGGGGCGCCTGGATGACGAGCATCGTCGACCAGAGCCACCTGCTCGACGACGCCCCGGTCGTCACCAACACGTGCAACTTCCCCCCGCCGGCTCCCGGCGCCCCGAGCCTGTTGTCGTGGGACAACGTGATCACGCTCTTCCACGAGTTCGGCCACGACCTGCACGGGCTGCTGTCCGACGTCCGCTTCCCGTCCCGCTCGGGGACGGCGGTGCCGCGCGACTTCGTGGAGTTCCCCAGCCAGGTCAACGAGATCTGGGCCTTCGAGCCCACGCTGCTCGCCCGGTACGCCGTCCACCACGAGACCGGTGAGCCGATGCCGGCCGCCTGGGTGGAGCAGCTGCTCGGCACGTCCGGCAAGGAGACCTACCGGTACGCCGAGCTGCTGAGCGCGATGCTGCTCGACCAGGCGTGGCACCAGACCCCCGCCGACCAGCTGCCGACCGACCCGGCCGACGTCGAGGCCTTCGAGCTGGCGGCCCTCGAGCGCGCGGGCGTGCGCTACGCCCCGGTGCCGCCGCGCTACCGCTCGGCGTACTTCCACCACATCTTCGGCGGTGGCTACTCCGCGGCCTACTACTCCTACCTGTGGTCGGAGATCATGGACGCCGACACGGTGGCCTGGTTCGGCGAGCAGGGCGGCATGGGCCGCGAGGCGGGTGAGCACTTCCGCCGGACCCTGCTCGGGCCCGGCGGCTCGGTCGACGCCATGGAGTCCTACCGCCGCTTCCGTGGCGGCGACCCGGACCTGGCCCACCTGCTGCGCCGCATCGGCGCCGAGTAGGCACGGGCGCCGAGCCGGGGCTCAGTCGGTCAGCTGGCGGAGCCGGTGCCAGGCGAGACTGGCGCCGGCCCGCACGCTGCGCGGCGCACGCAGGGCTTCGAGGACCGGCGCGCGCTGGCGGGTCCAGTCGGGGTCGCTCGGCAGCGGGGCCTCGGCCGTGCCCATCTCGGCGCGCACCGAGCGGTGCATGGCCTCGCGGACGCCGAGCAGCCGGCCGCCGTCGGCGGGCACCCACGTCGCCTCGGGGCGACAGACCATGTCGTGGTGCAGCGACTCGACGAGGGCGTTCACCGTCCAGAACGGCGCCTGGACGAGCCCGGCGGTGCCCGTGGCCGCGACCTGCGTCGGGATCATCGCGACCGGCACCCGGATGCGCAGCAACCGGGCGGCGCGCGCGTAGGCCGCCAGCAGCCGCGGGTAGCGCAGCACGTCGGGACCACCGATGTCGACCGCACCGGTCAGGGTCGAGCCGGGCTCGAGCGCCTCGACGAGGGCACGCACCGCGTCGGTGGCCGCGATCGGCTGCACCCGCGAGCGCAGCCACAGCGGGATCGGCTGGAGGACGAGCAGGGTGCCGATCTGGCGGATCACCTCGAACGACGTCGAACCGGCCCCGATGACGACGCCGGCGCGCAGCGCGACCGACGACGCCGAGGAGGACAGCAGCTCCTCCTCGACCTCGAGGCGCGACGTGATGTGCTCCGAGAGCTCGTCACGCGGCACCTCGGGCACGAGGCCGGAGAGGTAGACGATCCGGGAGACGCCCGCGGCGTCGACGCCGCGGCGTACGGTCTCGGCCCCGATGCGGTCCTTGTCGGAGAATCCGCGCGAGCTCAGCGAGTGCACGAGGTAGCAGACCGCGTCCACGTCCTCGAGCGCCACGGCGACGTCGTCGGCGTCCGCGACGTCACAGCGCACCCAGTCGACCCGGTGGCCCCACGAGAAGCGCTCCGGGGTGGGTTGGCGCGACGACGCGGCGGTGACGAGGTAGCCGCGGTCGAGGAGCTCGGGGACGAGCCGCGAGCCGATGTAGCCGGTGGCCCCGAGGACGAGGACCCGGCGGGAGGAGGGAGCCATCACTCGCCCAGGTGGCGCAGCATGTTGGAGGCGAAGCGACGACCCATGGCGGCGACCACGCCGTGCATCACCGTCTCGACGGGGATCCGCGAGACCCGCGGCAGCGGCAGGTCGCACCAGATCTCCAGGTCGATGGCCACGTGGGTCCCGGTGCCGTCGGGTCGCAGGAGGTACTCCCCCTCCACGCCGGTGCGCTCGTCGGGACGCTCGGGGTCGTGCTCGAACGTGATCCGGGTCGGCTCGTCGAACGTCATCACCTCGGTGAAGACGGGAGCCACGGTGGCGCTCATCACCGGGATGTGGGTCAGGTTCCACGTCCAGTGCTTGCCGTCCACGTCGATGCGCTTGAGGTACGGCGTCAGCTTCGTCAGGAGCACCGGGTCGGTGAGGACGTCCCACACCTGGTCCGGGGAGGAGCGCAGGGTGGCTTCGGACTTGTTGCGGGCACGGAAGCGGTTCACCCGGCAAGCCTAGGCGGCGGGTCTGCACGCACCGACGGTCCGCCCCGCCGCCACCGGTCGTCCGGGCAGCGTGCTCCCGTCGTCTAGCCTGCTCGGGTGCTCATCTCCGACGACCGCCGGATGCTCTTCGTCCACATCCCCAAGACGGGTGGGGCGTCGGTCGAGCAGCTGCTCCGCGAGGCCTGCCCCGACGCGCGCACGGTCGGCAGGCAGCGGCACGCGCGGCTCCAGCGGATCCTGCGCGACGAGCCGGGCCTGGCCGGCTACTGGTCGTTCGGCTTCGTGCGCAACCCGTGGTCGCGGATGGTGTCGTGGTACTCGATGATCGACACCTGGAACCACCGCTGGGGGCCGGCCTCCGGGCGGCCGCAGGACGGCCAGTGGGGCTCGACGCGCGACGGCAACCCGCTCTGGCGGGCGGTCGCGGCGTACGCCGACTTCGACGAGTTCGTCCTGCGCGGCACCGCCGAGCACGACCGCCTCGCCATGCCGCAGGTCGACTACCTCGTCGGCGACGGGGTCCGCGCCGACTTCATCGGCCGCACCGAGCACCTGGCCGAGGACATCGCCACCATCCAGCGCCGGCTGGACATGCCCGCGATCGAGCTGCCGCACCGCAACGCCCGCTCCAGCGGGTCGTGGCGCGACTACTACACCCCGCAGACGCGGGAGCGGGTGGCCGAGGTCTACGCCAAGGACGTCGCGGAGTTCGACTACCGCTTCTGAGGCCCGGTCACCGTCCCCGCGGCGGTACGACGAGCCGGGTGCCGCGGGCTCCCGACCAGACGCCGGTCTCCTGCAGCCGCGTCCACACGGCGTACTCGGGGGCGAAGAAGTCGACCAGCGCGGCACGCGTGGACTCGGTCAGGTCGGGGTCCGCCGGGGGCGAGACGTTGCGCCGGTCGAACGCGACGTCCGCGCCGAGCCGGGACCGGAACCACGACTGCCAGGCGTCGGGGCGCTCCACGGCGAGCACCCGGTCGACCTCGACCTCGTCGCCGATCGTGAGGAACTGCCCCGGCCGGCCACGCGGGGTCGGCGCGTCGCGATCGCCCTCGACGTAGAGCCGGGCGAACTCCTCGAAGGACAGGTCCGAGCTGTCGGCGCCGGGCCGGTGCCGCTCCGCCTCGGGTCGGGCCCGGTAGCGCCACCACGACTCCAGCCAGCGCACCGGGTCGCGGAACATCGTGACCAGCTCGTAGGACTCGCGGTCGTGGCCGTCGGCGGCCAGGCGCGGCGCGATCCGCCGGGTGTAGCCGGACGCGCCGAGGTGCTTGAGGCCGGGCGGCCGGTCGATGACCAGCTCGGCGTGGGGGGCGAGCGCGGCCTCGAGCGAGGTCGAGGCGCACTTGGGCATGGCCAGCAGCACGAATCCGTGCCGCGGGAACGCCATCATGGGGCCGGATCCTTCCAGACCACGCGACCGCGGCGCCGACCGGTGCAGCACCGGTCGACGCCGCGGTCAGGCAGCAGGGGCTGAGCCGTCAGCCGTTGCCGCCGGCCCGGAACGCCTGCCAGGCGTCGCTCATGCGGGCCGACTGGCCCTCGGTGAACATGTCCATGCAGAAGTCCTCGGTGTAGTCCATGAAGTTGTGGATCGGGTCGAGACCGGGCGAGCGCTCACACGTGTCCGTGTCCTCCGCGTCGCAGTAGAACTGCGGGTAGGCCTCCCGCGGAGTGTCGGCCACACCGTCGTTGGACGCGCTGCACCCGCCTTTGAAGGTGTGCTCGAGCATCATCCAGTGCCCGACCTCGTGGGTGAGCGTGTCGCCCTCGTTGTAGGGCGCCGCGGTGCCGCCCGGCATGGACTCGTCGAGGACGACGACCCCATCGATGTAGTCACGACCGTTGTTGTATCCCTTGGGGAAGTAGGCCCAGCCGAGGAGGCCGCCACCGATGTCGGCGGCGTAGACGTTGAGGGTCTCGGAGTCGCCCACGTGGAGCGCCGCCTTCATGTCGCGCTCGGTCTTGCCGGGGGCGACGTTGGCCCACGCATCGTTGGTGACGAAGTTGACGTCCTGGCTGAGCGCGAAGCGGAAGGGCGTATCGGCGGCGTCCGGAGAGGTCGCGCCGGAGTACGCGTCGTTCAGGACGTCGATCTGCGCGTCGACCATGGAGGTGAGGCGGGTCCGGTCCGCTGCAGTCGGCTCGGAGTCGGTGATGACGTGGAAGACCGTGTCGATCGTGACGGAGCCCGGATCAAGCGACGGCAGGTCCTTGATGACGCCGTACTGCTTGGCCTGCTTCTCGCTGTACAGGGCCGGCTCCTGGACGTTCGCGCCCGCCTTCACGCGGGCGGCGGACGAACCGGTGTCGCAGGCGACGGGGCCGTCGAAGGCCACACCGGCGACGGCGGGCGTCGCCGCAAACCCCAACGGGGCGAGGGAGAGGACACCGGCGACGGCAGCCGACCGGAGGAGACTCGTGGAACGCATGGGCGGGGTGATCCCTTCGAGGGGTGAACGATGGTCCCGTCAACCTAGGCGGGGGTAGCCCGTTCGGGCTACGACCCGGACGGACAAATCTGTGTCAGTCCGTCGTCGTGTAGCGCCCGCGGTGATACACGAGCGGGCGTACGTCGTCGCCGGCGGCGAGATCGACGACCCGCCCGATCACGATGACGTGGTCCCCGGCCTCGTGGATCGCCTCCACCGTGCAGTCGACGTGGCCCACCGTCCCCTCGAGCAGCGGCGACCCCGTCCCGGGCGCCGGGCGCCAGGGCAGACCCGCGAACTTGTCGTCGGACGGTCCGGCCATGCGCTCGGAGACGGAGGCCTGCCCTTCCGCGAGGAGGTTGACGCAGAACGTCCCCGACCGGACGATCGCGGCGTAGGCGCGGGACTGCCGCGTCGGCAGGAACGCCACCAGGGGCGGGTCGAGCGAGACGCTCGTGAAGGACTGACAGGTCATCCCGATCGGGGACTCCCCCGCCATGGTCGTCACCACCGTGACTCCGGAGGCGTAGCGCCCCAGGACCTCGCGGAACCAGCTCGCCTGGGTGCGCGCGGCCTCGCTGTCGACCTCCAGCGTCTCGCCGGGTCGCCACTCGAAGTCGTGCTCGCGGTCGTGCGGGAGGTCCACCCCCTCAGTCTCGCGCACCACTCCTACGCAAGACCGGCCCGGTGCCGTGAGGATGCTGGACAGGGGCGTCACACTGGCCCACATGACCTTCCCGGACGGCTGGACCCGCGGCTCGCACACCCACGACGGCGTCACCCACCCGACGTACCGCAGGGGGACGGGACCGGGAGTCATCGTGATCCACGAGATCCCGGGCCTCACGCCCGAGGTCGCCACGTTCGGCGAGGAGGTCGTGGACGCCGGCTTCACGGTGGTGATGCCGAGCCTCTTCGGCACCGATGGCGCACCGATGTCGCCGCGCACGATGGCGTCGTCGATCGGGCGGGTGTGCGTGAGCCGCGAGTTCACCAGGCTCCGCACCGGAGAGACCACCCCGGTCGCCGGCTGGCTGCGCTCGCTGGCCCGCGACCTGCACTCCGAGCTCGGCGGGCCCGGTGTCGGCGCGCTGGGCATGTGCTTCACCGGCGGCTTCGCGCTCGCGATGGCGGTCGACCCCGCCGTCGCCGCCCCCGTGCTGTGCCAGCCCAGCACCCCGTTCGCCGTGGGTGCCAAGCGGGCCGCCGACGTCAACCTCTCCCCCGGTGACCTCGACGTCGTCAAGGGGCGGTGCGCCGCCGGTCAGCAGGTGATGGGGCTCCGCTACCGGTCCGACCCGGCCGTCGGGAAGCGCTTCGACACCCTCACCCGCGAGCTAGGGGACGCCTTCATCCGCGTCGAGTTCGAGGGCAAGGGGCACTCGACCGTGACCGCGCACCGTCAACAGGAGGGCGTCGACGCCGTGCTCACGTTCTTCGCCGAGCACCTGCGCTGAGGTCCGGGTCGTGACCCTGGTCGTGCTGTCCGGGCTGCCCGGGAGCGGCAAGACGCGGGTGGCCACCGTCCTGGGCCGCGAGCTCGCGTGCGCAGTGGTCTCCGTGGACACCATCGAGCGCGGGCTGCACGACGCCGGCGTCGATCCGGCGCAGCCCGTCGGCCTGGCGGCGTACGCCGTGGCCAACCGGGTCGTGGGCGTCCAGCTGGCCCTGGGGCACACGGTTGTCGCCGACGCGGTCAACGCCCACCCCGAGGCCCGTCAGGCGTGGGTGGACCTCGCGGCCCGGCACGACCGGCCGCTCGTCGTGATCGAGGTGCGGTGCAGCGACGAGGACCTCCACCGCCAGCGGCTCGAGACGCGCGAGCACGAGCTCCGCGAGGTGCCCTGGGAGCGGGTGCAGGCACTGCGCGCGGCGTGGACGCCGTGGCCGGTGCCGACCACGGTCTTGGACACGGCCGGCGAGCCGGAGACGGACGAGGCCGTGGCCACGATCGCCGGCGAGCTGGCCGGCCGATCCCGACCGTGACCCGGTCCTGTGCCCTCGGTCTCATGATGAGAACAGGTTCTACCGCGCCCGATACCATGGGGACGTGAACTTCCTCCGCCGTCAGGTCGTGGTCGCGGCCCTCACCGCCAACGCCCTGCGTCCGCTGACCGGCCGGCGGGCCGGGATCCCCGCCTTCGCGGCCGGCTGGATGTACGGCGAGCTGGCACCGCAGGTGCTGGCCCTCACCGCGGCGGACGCGGCGATCCACCTGTCCCCCCTTCGCCGGGGCCCCCGCAGCCGGATCGGTCTCGTGCTCGCGGCCGCCAGCGCGCTGGGCCTCGCCCACCTCGTGCGGCAGAGCCAGCAGGCCCGGCGCCACGTGGACGAGGCACTCGTCGAGGGACTCGGGGTGGAGTACGTCGAGCAGCTGGACGCGCCGCCCACGCCGGCCGAGCTGGCCACCCCGTGGCGCTCGCTCGTGAACCCGTTCCGGATGGCCGACCCACGGGTCCGCGTCGACAAGGACATCGCCTACTCGACCTACGGACGGCGGGGCCTGCTCGACATCTACCGTCCCGCCGAGGGACAGCTGGCCGACGCCCCGGTGCTCCTCCAGGTGCACGGAGGCGCGTGGATGACCGGTCGCAAGGACCACCAGGCCATCCCGCTCATGCAGCACATGGCGGCGCGGGGCTGGGTCTGCGTCGCCATCAACTACCGCCTCTCTCCGCGGGCTGCGTTCCCGGACCACGTGGTCGACGTCAAGCGCGCCATCGCGTGGATCAAGGAGCACATCGGCGAGTACGGCGGCGACCCCGACTACCTGGTCATCACCGGCGGCTCCGCCGGCGGGCACCTGGCCGCGCTGGCCGCGGTGACCCCCAACGAGCGGGAGTGGCAGCCCGGCTTCGAGGAGGCCGACACCTCTGTGCAGGCGGCCGTCCCGCACTACGGGGTCTACGACTTCGCCGGCTCGACCGGCCTGCGCAGCGCGGTCGGGATGCGCGACGACTTCCTGGCGCCGCGGGTCCTGCAGACGACGTGGGAGAAGGACCCGGAGCTGTTCGAGGCCGCCTCCCCCATCCTGCGGCTCGACGGCGACGAGCCCGACTTCTTCGTCATCCACGGCAGTAGCGACACCCTCGTCGACGTGGGCCAGGCCCGGGCGTTCGTCGACGAGCTGCGCGGGGTCTCGAAGCGCTCCGTGGTGTACGCCGAGCTGCCCGGCGCCCAGCACGCGTTCGACACGTTCCCCTCGATCCGCTCCGCCCACGTGGTCCGCGCCATCGACCGCTACCTCACCTGGCACTGGAACTCGTGGCGCCAGGGCCGCGCGGTCGACGCCGGCGCGGCGCCGGGCGAGGAGCCCGGCACCGACGACCAGGTCGACCCGGCTACGCGCTGATCAGGCCCACGTGGTTGCCGTCGGCGTCCGCCACGATGGCCACCACGGTCTGCCCGCCCACGCTGGTGGCCGGGGAGACCACGGTGCCGCCGGCCTCGACCAGCGTCGCGACGCTCGCTTCGACGTCGTCGGTGGCGTGGTAGGCGGTCGGTCCGACCATGCCGGAGGCGTGGCCGTTCGGGTTGAGGCCGATCTCGAGGCCGTCGAGGTTGAAGCCGACGTAGTAGGGGGTCTCCGTGTGCGGCTCGGCGCCGAAGGCGGTGCGGTAGAAGGCAGTCGCTGCGGCGACGTCCTTCACGGGGATGACGATGGAGCTGACGGTCATGGTTCCTCCTGGGTCCGACCGGGTCTCCCCGGTGCTGGGCTGGCGTCTCGTGGAGTTGACGAGCCGGCGCGCGCCGGTGTGACAGGTCAGCCGAAGTCCGCGACGATCCGGCGCTGCGGGGCGTCCACGGTGACCTCGCCGCCGTACGGCAGCACCACCTGTGGCGAGGTGTGCCCGAAGTCGACGTCCATCACGACCAGCAGGTCCGGCGCGTAGTCGGACGCCGCCCTCAGCACCGCCTCGCGGTACTCGGCGCGACGGGCCGAGGCCTGCTCCGGCCCGGGCGTGTGGTCGTGGTCGCCGACCGGGGGCCTGGCCCACAGCAGGGCGGCGACGACGCCGAGGATGCCGCGCTCTCCCAGGGCCCGCAGGATGCGGAAGCACTCCTCGGGGGCGGGGCGCTCCTCGGACGGCTCGAGCAGCAGCACCGACCCGGCGTACGACTCGCCGGGCATCATCCAACGACCGACCTGCATGGTCTCGGCCACCGACTCGATGCACCCGCCCCAGGTCCGTCCGGTGACCCGGGAGGCCGGCCCCGCCCAGGTCCACGGCTCGGCCGGCACGTCCGGCGGCGACTCGGTGAGTGCCTCCGGCGTGTCCCACCGCAGGCCCACGTCGAAGGTGCGCGGGACCGGGTGGACCTCGTGGGTGCCACCGAAAAGGGCCGCCCGCAGCGAGGCCAGGTGGAGCGGGTCGACCACCGGGCCGGGCCCGAGGTGCACCTGCGTCGAGCCGCCGTACACGGACCCGATGCCGTGGTCCCAGAGCCAGTTGGCGAGGTGCGTGTTGTCGCTGTAGCCCAGGAAGCGCGTGGGGACGGCCGTCATCCGCGCGGCGTCGAGGTGACGCAGCACGGTCACCTGGTCGTCGCCGCCGATGGTCGCCATCACGGCGCTGATCTCCGGGTCCTCGAAGGCGGTCATCAGGTCCTCGGCCCGCTCGTACGGCGACCCCTGCCGCCGCGTGGTGGGGTACTCCACCGGCTCGAGGCCCAGGTCGCGGACCCGCTGGAGCGCCTGCTCGTGGACCGCCGGGAAGTGCGCGGGAGCGCACCAGGACGGGGACAGGATCGCCACGCGGCCTCCGGGCAGAACGGGCGGGGGCAGGATCACGGGATGGCTCATGCGCACTAGTGTCTCCCCGTGTGAGCGACCGCGTGAGCACCCCCGAGGACCCGTCCGCGACCGCGTCTCCTGACCCGCACGGCATGCCGGCCGACCTGCTGGCCCATGCGCGGGCGGCGAAGGGCTTCATGCCCGACGACGAGGGCCTGCTGCTGCACCGGGTGGCCCGCGAGCGGCTGCCGCACGGTCCGGTGCTGGAGGTCGGCACGTACTGCGGCAAGTCCGCGATCTACCTCGGGGCCGCGGCCCGTGAGGTGGGAGGCGTGGTCGTCACCGTCGACCACCACCGCGGGTCCGAGGAGAACCAGGCCGGCTGGGAGCACCACGACACGAGCCTCGTCGACGCGGAGTCCGGTCGGATGGACACCCTGCCCGTGTTCCGCCGGACGATCGAGCGGGCCGGCCTCGAGGACCAGGTGGTCCCGGTCATCGGGCGCTCGACGGCCGTCAGCGCCCTGTGGCGCACTCCCCTGTCGATGCTCTTCATCGACGGCGGGCACGCCGAGGAGCACGCGCAGAACGACTACACCGGATGGGCGCCGTGGCTGATGGCCGGCGGGCTGCTGGTGATCCACGATGTCTTCCCCGACCCGGCCGACGGCGGTCGCCCGCCGTACCACGTGTTCCTGCGCGCGCTCGAGAGCGGCGACTTCGTCGAGGTCGAGGCGCTCGGGTCGGTGCGGGTCCTGCGGCGGACCTCAGGAGACGCCGGCGACCCGGTCCGTTGACTCGCAGCCGCACTCCAGGGCCAGCTCGGCGAAGTCGGGCGCCAGCGAGGTGCCCCGCATGATGTCGGAGCCGGGGCTCTCGGCGGACAGGGCGTCGACGGCCAGCAGGACCGCCGCGGCGGTGTAGGTGGTGTGCTCGACCGGCCAGTTGACGTCGTCGGGAAACACGTAGCCGGTCCAGTACCGGCCCTCCTCGGCACGCAGGTGCTGCATGTCGGCCAACAGCCGCAGGGCCTGGGGCCGGTCCCCGAGGGCGTCCAGGGCCATCACCAGCTCGCAGGTCTCGGCGCCGGTGACCCACGGGTTGCCGGAGACGCACCGGATGCCCAGGCCGGGCTCGACGAAGGTGTCCCAGCGCTCCGCGATGAGGGCGCGACCGGCATCGCCGCGGACCGCGCCGCCCAGCACCGGGTAGTACCAGTCCATCGAGAACTCGGACTTGTCGAGGAACAGGTCGCGGTGCCGGCGCAGCGCGTGGCCGAGGCGACCGCCGGCCAGCTCCCAGCCGGGCTGCGGCTCGTCGAGGAGCTCCGCGATCGCCACCCCGGCGCGCAGGCTCTGGTAGATGCTGGAGGAGCCGGCCAGCAGGGCGTCGGGGTTGATCCGGTCGGGACGCCCGTCGCGCCACTCCTGCGACCACGCGATGCCGCCGAACGGCAGCTGCATGCCCACCACCCAGTCGAGGCCACGCTGCACGACCGGCCACATCCGACGCACGAAGCCCTCGTCGCGGCGTACCAGCCAGTGGTGCCAGACCCCGACGGCGAGGTACGCCGACATGTTGGTCTCGCCGCTGTGGTCCTCGACCTCACCCGCGACGAGCTTCATCGGCCACGAGCCGTCGGGGCGCTGGGTGCGCGCCGCCCAGTCGTAGGCGCGCTCGGCCGCCTCGACCTCCCCACCCACGACGAGGGCCATCGCCGCCTCGACGTGGTTCCAGACGTCGGTGTGCTCGCCGACCGTCCACGGGATCGCGCCGTCCGGCTCCTGCATCGCCGCGATGGAGGCGGCAGTCTGCCGGACCTCGGCCGCGGTCAGGACGTCGGGGTGAGCCGCCTCAGCCTGCATCGGGCTTGCGGAAGTAGAGCACCATGCTCTTGCCGATGACCGGGTCGAGCACCTTGCCGGCGACCCGGAGCGCCTTCGGGTTCTTCATGATCTCCCAGACCAGGAGCCGGTGGTACGCCTTGGCGAGCGGGTGGTCGTCGTTGCGGACGCCGACGGCGCACTTGATCCACCAGTACGGCGCGTGCAGGCCGTGGGCGTAGTCCTTGCCCTCGAAGTCCATCCCGGCCTTCGTGACCTTGTCGACGAGCTCCTTGTCGGTGTAGATCCGGATGTGGCCGCCGGGGGTGTTGTGGTAGTCCTCGGACAGCTTCCAGTTGACGATCTCGGGGAACCACCGCGGCACGCTGACCGCGAGCGTGCCGCCGGGTCGCAGCACCCGCACGAGCTCGTGGATGGCCTGGATGTCGGCCGGGATGTGCTCCAGCACCTCGGCGGCCACGACCCGGTCGAACTCGCCGTCGGCGAAGGGCAGCGACAGTGCGTCGCCCTCCTTGACGTCGGCCTCGGCACCGGCCGGCACCTCGCCGGCGTCGCGCATCGCGGCGAACCACTCGCGCACGGTGGCCAGCTCGTCGGCGTCCTGGTCGAAGGCGATGACGTCGGCGCCGCGCTTGTACATCTCGAACGCGTGGCGACCGGCTCCGCAGCCCATGTCGAGCACGCGCTCCCCCGGACGGAGCCCGAGTCGGTCGAAGTCAACGGTCAGCACGGTGGTCCTCCTGGACGGTGTCGGACGGGGTGGTGGCCTGGTCGGCACGGTAGCTGGCGATGGTGTCCTCGTACGCCGCGGCGGTGGCCTCGGCCACCGCGCGCCAGGTGAAGAGCTGCTGCACGCGGCGGCGGCCCGCCCTCCCCAGCCGCTCGCGGCGCTCGGGATCGTCGAGCAGGGCCGACAGCGCCAGCTCCAGCTCGCCGACGTCGCCGGGCTCGACGAGCACCGCACACTCGCCGTCCTCGCCGACGACCTCGGGGATCGCCCCGGCACGCGAGGCCACCAGCGGGGTCTCGCACGCCATCAGCTCGGCGGTGGGCAGGGAGAATCCCTCGTAGAGGGACGGGACGCAGGCCACCTCGGCCGACCCCATGACCTCGACCAGCTCGGCGTCGCTCACCCCGTTGACGAAGGTGACCGAGTCGGCGATCCCGAGCCGGTCGATGAGCTTCTCGGTGCGCCCACCGGGCTCGGGCCGGGTGACCAGGACCAGGGAGACGTCGCGCTCGGTGCGGAGCTTGGCGAAGGCCTCGAGGAGGGTCGCGATGCCCTTCATCGGGGCGTCGGCGCTGGCCATGGCCAGGATCCGGCCGGGGACGCGCGGTGTCGTGGGCGGCACGAAGCACTCGTCGACGCCGAGCAGCACCGTACGCATCCGCGCGGGGTCGACCCCGAAGTCGCGGGCGATGTCGCGGGCGGAGGTGTCCGAGGGCGTGACGATCGTGCGGGCCTGCCTGGCCACCGCGGCCTGCATCTTCAAGAAGCCGTACCAGCGGCGCAGGCTCAGCTTCTTGCGCAGGGTGGGGGCGGCGGCGATGTCGATGCGGCGGTCGAAGGTGATCGGGTGGTGGATCGTGGTGAGGAGCGGCAGCCCCATCTTCTCGATGTCGAGCATGCCGTAGCCGAGGACCTGGTTGTCGTGGGCGACGTCGAAGTCGTCGAGCCGCTCCCGGAGCACGCGGGCCACGCGGCGGGAGAACGTCTTGGGCTCCGGGAAGCCGGCGGTCCACATGGTGAGGACCTCCTCGACGTCGATCAGGTCGCGGATCTCGCTGGGGCGCGGCGTCCGGAACGGGTCGGGCTCGCGGTAGAGGTCGAGGCTCGGCACCTTGGTCAGCCGCACACCCTCGTCGAGGTCGGGGTAGGGCTGGCCCGAGAAGACCTCGACCTCGTGACCGAGCCGGACGAGCTCGCGGCTCAGGTGCCGGACATAGATCCCCTGGCCGCCACAGTGGGGCTTGCTGCGGTAGGACAGCATGGCGATGCGCACGTGCTGCGACCTTTCTCGAAGTGGAACGTGTTCCTATCATGGCGTACGTGGCCAACGACGACCCGACATCGCCCGTCCAGCGAGAGCGACGTACCCGCATCCTGGACGCCACGATCGCCCTCGCCTCGCGCGGCGGCTTCGAGGCCGTCCAGATGCGCGCGGTGGCCGAGCAGGCGGACGTCGCCCTCGGCACGCTCTACCGGTACTTCCCGTCCAAGATCCACCTGCTCGTCTCCGCCCTGGCGCGGGAGTTCGAGCGTGCCGACGCGTCGATGGCCAGCCACCCGGTCCCCGGCGACACCCCGTCGGACCGCGTGGTCCACGTGCTGCGCACCATGACCCGCGGCCTCCAGGACGACCAGCACCTCACCGAGGCCCTCACCCGGGCGTTCATGTTCGCCGACCGGTCGGCCCGTCACGAGATCAACGCCGTGGGTGCGCTGCTCGTCCGGATCCTCACCCGCGCCATGCGGTCGGACGCCGTGACGCAGGGCGCCCCCACCGACGAGGAGCTGGCGATCGCCCGGGTCGTCGGGGACGTGTGGCTGGCCTCGCTGATGGCCTGGGTGACCGGTCGCAACACCGCCGAGGAGACCTCCGCGCACCTGGAGCGGGCGGTCCGGCTCATCCTGCGCTGAGGGTCGGGTGCGCCGTACGTCCCCCGCCGTCAGCGCAGCGGGTCGAAGGGCACCAGCTCGGGCGGGGTGATGCCGCTGACGATCCCCTGCGCCAGCAGCTTGCCCGTGATCGGACCGAGGAAGATCCCCGACATGGCGTGGCCCCCGGCCACGAACACGCGAGGTGAGCTGGTCGGGCCGATCAGCGGCAGGCCGTCGACGGTGCACGGTCGCGAGCCGACCCACTCGTCGCGTCGGTCGTCGAGGTCCACCCCCCGCAGCAGCGGACGGGCGGCCTCGACGATCGCGTCGATGCGACGGGGGTCCGCTGCCGCGTCGGGGGCGCGGAACTCCATCGTCCCGGCGACGCGGAGCCGAGTCCCCTCGGGCGTCGTCAGGGGGGTGCACGCAACGCGTTGGCTCGGGAAGTAGAGCGGCGCGCGCGGCAGCCTGTCTCCGGAGACGCTGAACGAGTAGCCGCGACCCGCCTGGATCGGTTGCCGCACCCCGAACCGGCGTGCCAGGCCACCCAGCCAGGCTCCGTGGGCGAGCACCACCTGGTCGAACGACTCGCCGGCCTGCCCCTCGGTGCTGAGGACAGCGCCGCCCGCACCGTCGCGCACGTCCGTGACGGTGGCGCCCTCGACGATGCGCCCACCGCGGCGCCGGACGGCGTCGGCGAGGGCCGCGAGGAACACCGGAGGGTTGATGTAGTGCTGGTCGTGGAGCCGTAGCGCGCAACCGATCGCATCGGACAGGGTCGGCTCCGCTGCGCGGGCCTCGGCCCCGGTCAGGACGTCGTACCCCACGTCCTGGCCGGACGCCCGGATGTCCTCGAGCTCCTCGCGCAGTCCCGCGCTCTCCTGCGGCGTGCGGAAGCAGGCGAGGAACGGGTCCGCCGGGTAGGTCCGCGCGTCGACGTCGGCATCGGTGAGCTCGTGGAAGGCGGCCACCGCGGCTCGGTTGACCGGCGCGTAGGCACGCATCCCGGTGGCCCACCGGCGAGCGGTGCTGTGGCGCGCGAACCCGGTCAGGAACCGCAGCAGCTGCGGGTCGGGACGCAGCGGGACGTAGACCGGCGAGGAGGGGTTGAGCACCGCTCGCACCCCGTAGCGCAGGACCGACGGCTCGGGCAGCGGCGCGGTCATCGAGGGGTTGAGCCACCCGGCGTTCCCCCACGAGGAGCCCGCCGCGACGTGCTGGCGGTCGTACACCGTGACGTGGACGTCGTGCTCCTGGAGGAACCAGGCGGTGGAGAGCCCGACGATCCCGGCTCCGACGACGGCGACGCGCGCGGCCATCTCAGGCCTCGCTCGAGTGGCCGGGGAAGACGTGGGCCGTCGGGTCGATCGCCACGGCCGCGTTGTTGACCGCTGTCGCGGCCTCGCCGAAGCCGACGGCGATGAGGCGGACCTTGCCGGGGTACTCGGTGATGTCGCCGGCGGCAAAGACCCGCTCCACGGTGGTGCGCATCGCGCTGTCGACCACGACGTGCCGCTTGTCGGTCTCGAGGCCCCAGGTCTGGAGGGCGCCGAGGTCGGCCACGAATCCCAGGGCGGCCACGACGGCCTGGGCGGGGCGGACGACGGGGTCCTGCCCGTCCACGGTGATCTCGACCTCCGTGACGTGCCCGGCGTCCCCCGCCCCGCCGCGCAGCGCGGTGACCTGGGCCTTGGTGATGATGTCGACGCTGGAGTCGCTCACGGCCTTCACCGTGCGCTCGTGGGCCCGGAAGGCGTCGCGGCGGTGGACGAGGGTGACCGAGTGGGCCATCGGCTCGAGGTGCTGGGCCCAGTCGAAGGCGCTGTCGCCGCCGCCGACGATGACCACGTCCTTGCCGGCGTACGGCGCGAAGGAGGGCACGAAGAACTCGACGCCGCGCCCGACCCAGCCGTCCGCCGCCGGCAGCGGGCGGGGGCTGAACTTGCCGATCCCGGCGGTCACGAGCAGCGCGCCGGCGCTGATCTCGGTGCCGTCGTCGAGCCCGACCACGACGTGCCCCTCGCCGTGCGTCAGCGTCAGGGCCGTCCGGTCGAGGAAGTACTGCGGGTCGGCGGTGGCGGCCTGGGCCACGAGTCCCTCGACGAGGTCCCGGCCCTTGATCGTCGGGAAGCCGGCGACGTCGAGGATCGCCTTCTCCGGGTACATGGCGGTGATCTGGCCGCCGAGCTCGGGCAGGGAGTCGACCACCGCCACGCTCAGGCCGCGGAATCCCGCGTAGTAGGCGGCGTAGAGCCCGGTGGGGCCCGCTCCGATGATGAGCAGATCGACCTCGGGCACCCGGTCACTCCTTCGTCGCCGTCAGGACGCTGACAACCTAGCCGAGCGCGCTGACCCCTGCCACGGTCCATCGGCCGTCCTGGCGGACCAGCGTGACGACGAGCCGGTTGCGCTGGACGCGACGGGCGCCGGTCGCGCCCGAGGTGGTCGCCTGGTTGGCGAAGACCAGCACCTCGGCGCGGGAGTCGGTCGCGGACACCACGGCCGAGGACACGGCGGTGGTCTCCTGGTCGATCCGGTCCCGGACGGTGTCGGCGCGCACCCGCTGCATGGCGGCGGTGTACTGATCGGCGAACGCGGGCGTCATCCCCTCCCGGGTGGCGGCGACGTCGCCGTCGAAGGAGTCGTGGTGGTAGGTCAGCACCCGCTCCCCGGCCCGGGCCGCCACGTCGAGCAGCCGGGCCCGCGCGCCGGCGTCGGTGAGCGCCGGCGCGGTCGCGGACCGCGGGTCGGAGGACTCCCGGGCGTCCGGAACCTGGAGGATCACCAGCGCGGCGAGGACCGCGGCGGTGATCGCGAGCACGGCGGTCAGCCACGGGCTCGCGAGCGCGGAGCGCTCCACGGCGTCGTCCAGCGCGGAGCGCTCCACGGCGTCGTCCGCGGGGGGCGGGGATGTCTCGTCCGGCACGTCAGTTCACGAACCTCAGGCCGTCGGTGAGCCAACGGCCCCCGTCCTCGACGAGGTCGACCTCGATGCGCCACGGGACGGTACGCCGCTCCGTGCCGCCGGCCGCCTCGCTGGTGACCTCGGTGTCCGCGGCGACCAGTGCGGTCGCGGTCCGCTCGGTCCAGCTGCTGAGCCCGACCCGGAGCAGTGTGACGTCGGCCGAGGACTCCCGGCGCCGGGTCTCGGCCCTGATCGTCCTCAGCTGCGGCGCGAACTGACGCCGGAACCGCGGGGTGGTCGCCTTCAGCATCAGTTCCACCTGGGCGTCGATCTCCGTGTGGTCGATGTCGAGGAAGGACCGGACCTGCCCGGCCGCGGCGCGGGTGGCGGCGTCCTGCGCGGCGGCCACCGTGCCCGCCCCGACGGGGGCAGGGGCGTCCCGCTCGCGCAGGGCAGGCGTCACCAGCACGGCGGCCAGGACGAGGACCAGCACCGCGAGCCCGACGTTGACGCGTGCGCTCACGCGTCGCCGCTCGTCGTTCGGGTCATGCACGCATCGTGGCAGGTGGGATGGCAGAACGGGTGGCGCCGGACCGAGTCAGTCGTCCCAGCCATCGGGGCGGACCTTCGCCGGCAGCCTGGAGACCACCAGCCGGTAGGACTCGTCGACGGCCTCGCGCAGCTCGTCGTCGGGGATGGTGCCGACCAGGGACAGGTCGTTCCACCCGCTCCGGCCGATGTAGGCCATCACGGAGGCATCGGCCGGATAGCGGTCGAGCCACTCGTCCGCGACCTCGCGGGTGGTGGCCGCCTTGATCCCGACGCTGTGCCGGCCCAGGAACGCGAAGATCTTGCCGCGCTCCCCCGCGCCCACCTTGTAGACCGGCAGCTCGTGTCCCCACGGGTTGTCCGCCCACGCGCCCGGCTTGGCGGCGCAGTGGGCCTCGAGGTCGGCCGGATCCACTACTTCGTGGCTTCCATCATCTGGCGCAGCTCCTTCTTGAGCTCGTTGATCTCGTCGCGGAGGCGGGCGGCCACCTCGAACTGGAGCTCGGCGGCCGCAGTCTTCATCTGCTCGGTCAGGCCCTGGATGAGCTCGGCGAGGTCGCTCGACGGGATCCCGGCGGTGTCGGGGAGGTCGGAGTGCAGCTTGGACAGCGACGGGGTCGGGGACTTGGCCTTGACCCCTCCTGCGCGGCCCTTCTGGCCCACGTCGGCCCAGGTCTGGAGCAGCTCCTGGGTGTTCTCGTCCTCGCGGGCCAGCATCTCGGTGATGTCGGCGATCTTCTTGCGCAGCGGCGTGGGGTCGATGCCGTGCTCGGTGTTGTAGTCGACCTGGATCTGGCGGCGCCGGTTGGTCTCGTCGATGGCCGACTCCATGGAGGGAGTGATCTTGTCGGCATACATGTGGACCTGGCCGGAGACGTTGCGGGCCGCGCGACCGATCGTCTGAATGAGCGACTTGTCGGAGCGCAGGAAGCCCTCCTTGTCGGCGTCGAGGATCGCCACCAGCGAGACCTCGGGCAGGTCGAGGCCCTCCCGGAGCAGGTTGATGCCGACGAGGACGTCGTACTCCCCGAGCCGCAGGTCACGCAGCAGCTCGATGCGCTTGAGGGTGTCGACCTCGGAGTGCAGGTAGCGGGTGCGGATGCCGGCGTCGAGGAGGTAGTCGGTGAGGTCCTCGGACATCTTCTTGGTCAAGGTGGTGACGAGGACCCGCTCCTCCTTCTCCGAACGGGTGCGGATCTCGTGGATGAGGTCGTCGATCTGGCCCTTGGTCGGCTTCACCACGACCTCGGGGTCGATGAGGCCGGTCGGGCGGATGATCTGCTGGACCGTGTTGTCGACGCCGCCGACCTTGTCGAGCTCGTAGTTGCCGGGCGTGGCCGACAGGTAGA
The DNA here is from genome assembly GCF_056401085.1 of Nocardioides sp. P4_G4. Lineage (NCBI taxonomy): Bacteria > Bacillati > Actinomycetota > Actinomycetes > Propionibacteriales > Nocardioidaceae > Nocardioides > Nocardioides sp. P4_G4. The sequence goes on along the minus strand of NZ_JBFUKA010000002.1, from coordinate 50,373 downwards.
TCGTCTGGCCGATCCGCTCCAGGAACTCCTCCCACCGCAGCGGACGGTTGTCCATCGCGCTGGGCAGCCGGAAACCGTGGTCGACGAGGTTGCGCTTGCGGGACATGTCGCCCTCGTACATGCCGCCGATCTGGGGCACCGCGACGTGCGACTCGTCGACGACGAGGACGTAGTCCTCCGCGAAGTAGTCGAGCAGCGTGTTGGGCGCCGACCCGCGGGAGCGACCGTCCATGTGCATCGAGTAGTTCTCGATGCCGGAGCAGGAGCCCACCTGCCGCATCATCTCGACGTCGTACGTCGTGCGCATCCGCAGCCGCTGGGCCTCGAGCAGCTTGCCCTGCCGCTCGAAGGTGGCCAGCTGGTCCTCCAGCTCGAGCTCGATGCCCTTGATCGCCCGCTCCATCCGCTCCGGACCCGCGACGTAGTGGGTGGCCGGGAAGACGTGCAGCTCCTGGTCCTCGGTGATGACCTCGCCGGTGACCGGGTGCAGGGTCATCAACCGCTCGACCTCGTCGCCGAAGAACTCGATCCGGACGGCGAGCTCCTCGTAGACCGGGAAGATCTCGAGGGTGTCGCCACGGACCCGGAACGTGCCGCGCGTGAACGCCATGTCGTTGCGCGTGTACTGGATCTCGACGAGACGGCGCAGGATCGAGTCGCGGTCGTGCTCCTCGCCGACGCGCAGTCGCAGCATCCGGTCGACGTACTCCTGGGGGGTGCCGAGGCCGTAGATGCAGGACACCGTGCTGACCACGATGACGTCGCGCCGGGTCAGCAGGCTGTTGGTCGCGCTGTGCCGCAGGCGCTCGACCTCCTCGTTGATCGAGGAGTCCTTCTCGATGTAGGTGTCCGTCTGGGGGACGTAGGCCTCGGGCTGGTAGTAGTCGTAGTAGGAGACGAAGTACTCCACGGCGTTGTCCGGGAAGAGCTGGCGCAGCTCGTTGGCGAACTGCGCGGCCAGCGTCTTGTTGGGCTGGAGCACCAGCATCGGCCGCTGGAGCTGCTCGGCCACCCACGCGACGGTGGCCGTCTTGCCGGTGCCGGTGGCACCCAGCAGCACGATGTCCTCCTCGCCGCCCTGGATGCGCTGCGTGATCTCCTCGATGGCCGCCGGCTGGTCGCCGGACGGCTGGTAGTCGGAGACGACCTTGAAGGGGGCGACGCGGCGCTCGAGGTCTGTGACTGGACGCATGCGTCGAGCCTACGACCGGGCACCGACAACGGCATCCGCAGCGCGAGCCCCGCTCACCCCTCCGGCGGGGTCCAGAGCCACGCGTCGCCCACCAGCTCGCCCGTCGCCCCGGGCTCGCGCTCCGGGAAGGACTGGCCCGGCCACCGCTGGCCGCCGAACACGAACAGGGCGCGCCCCAGGGCCGCGCTCGAGTCGTCGTACACGTCCTCGCGGCCCTCGAGGGGCGGCACTGTGACGTAGGCGTCGGCGGCGCTGTCGTACACGTGCAGGCGCTGCTGCGAGGCCATCTGGCCCACGCTGTTCGAGATGTCGTACGTCGCCCCGTCCCGGCCCAGGACGCCCACCAGGTCCTGCTGCCGCGGCGACTGCTCGGGAAGGGCGGACCAGGTCCACGTCACCGGGTCGAGCAGCCACCCCGGTGACTCGAGGAAGTGCCCGTTGAGCAGCGGCCCGCGCTCGCTCGCGAGCAGCTGGTAGCCCGCCCCCGGCGCGTCCGGGAGGCGGGTCCAGCGCATCGGTCCCAGGTCGAGGCGGGCCGCGTGCTTGCGGGCGTCGCGGCCCGCGTCCAGGTCGGCCCTCGAGGACCCGACCACCACCAAGGACTCGCCCACCGGCACCACGAAGCGATCGAAGACCGGCGGCAGGGGGTCCGCGGGCAGGGCCTCCCAGGTCCGCGTCGCCGGGTCGTAGCGGGCGTCCACCGACGCGCCCTGCTCGTCGCTGGACGAGTGCACGAGCACGGTGTCGCCCACCGCCACGAGCATCGAGTAGTCGTTGGTCGGTCCGGGCACGGTGCCGTGGTCGATCCACCGGTCCCGGTCCAGGTCGTACTCGAGCAGTCGCGCCGGGGCGTCGCAGCAGGGCCCGGACGCACACCCGTCCAGCAGGAACGCGGAGCCGCCGACCGCGACGGCGGCGCGGTCATGGCGGCGGACACCGAAGGGCGCGGCCGCGATGGGGGTCCAGTGGTCGAGACCCGCGTCGTAGACGGCACCGTCGTCGAGGAGGGGATCCTCCGGTGTCACGCAGTCGGCGTTGGGCGGGCACAGGAGCTCCCACCCCCCGACGACCAGCATCCGGTCCCCCACTCCCACCGTGACGGCGTGGTCGCGCGGGCTGAGCGGCGGATCGGGGAGTCGGGTCCATCCCTCTCCGTGCCCGGACCCGGTGCCCGGCTCGGGCGCCTCCAGGGTGCCGGACCCGCACGCGACCAGGAGGGACGGCAGGAGGAGGGCCAGGAGCGCCGGGGCGACGGATCGAGGAAGGACCACATCCCTCCGACGACGTCGGCGGCGGGGCAGTTCCGTGCGCCGCGACCCCGTTGCCCCGCCGTCGCTAGATTGTCCCCGTGACTGCCGCCCGAGTGCTGACCGTCGTCCGCCGGACGCTGCTGTCGATCTTCGGGTTCCAGGTGCTCCTCGCCATCGCGCTCTCGCTCGTGGACTCCTACCGACGCCGGGGCAAGAAGCCCAAGCCGTTCCCGGTCACGCCGCCCCAGACCGTGGAGGTCGGCGAGGGCACGTTCACGACGTACACCTTCGGCCAGGACCTCTACGACGACATGCTCGCGGCGATCGAGGGCGCGCAGAAGCAGGTGCTCTTCGAGACCTACATCTGGAAGGGCGACGAGGTCGGGGAGCGCTTCAAGGCCGCCCTGGTCGCGGCCGCCGACCGGGGGGTCGAGGTCTACTGCATCTACGACGGCTTCGCCAACCTCGTCGTGTCGCCGCGCTTCCGACGCTTCCCGGCGTCGCTCAAGGTGCTGCGCTACCCGATCTACTCGGCCGGCCTCCGCTTCTGGGACCTGCGGCGCTACGGCCGGGACCACCGCAAGATCCTCGTCGTGGACGAGGAGGTCGGCTTCGTCGGCGGCTACAACATCGGCACCGCGTACGCCACCGAGTGGCGCGACACCCACGTCCGGATCACCGGCCCCGGGGTGTGGGACCTCAAGCGCGCCTTCGCCGACTTCTGGAACCTCAACCGCCGCAAGCGCATCGGCCGCTCGGAGCGCCCGCTGCTGCTGGAGACGGCGTCGGTCTGGGAGCCGCGGATCCGCTTCGCGCGCAACGTGCCGCGGCTGTGGGTCTTCCCGATCCGCTCGATGTACCTCGACGCGATCAACCGCGCCACCCGCAACGTCTGGATGACGCACGCCTACTTCATCCCCGACCAGGACTTCGTGGACGCCCTCCGGGACGCCGCGCGCCGGGGTGTCGACGTGCGCCTGCTGCTGCCGCTGAAGTCCAACCACATCGTGGCGGACTGGATCTCGCGCGGCTACTTCGGCCAGCTCCTGCACGCCGGCGTGCGCATCCTGCGCTTCCGCGACGCGATGGTGCACGCCAAGACCTCCACCATCGACGGCAACTGGTCCACCGTCGGCACCGCGAACGTCGACCGGCTCAGCCTCCAGGGCAACTACGAGATCAACGTCGAGATCATCGACGAGTCGATGGCGTCCGTGCTCGAGGAGATCTTCCTGACCGACCAGTCCAACTCGCTGGAGCTGACGATCGGCGAGTGGGAGGCGCGGGACCTGCACCGCAAGTTCACCGAGTACGTCCTCGCACCGCTGCGTCCCCTGCTCTGACTCCGCCGGGGCTCGCTCCCCCTGCCGTACGCCGCCCGCGCCGGCCGAGCACCAGGATCCAGGCCCCGGCGGCACCGATCCCGGCGAGGCCGAGGACGAAGGCCACGCCGGGCCCGCCCGTCCAGTCCAGCGCGTCGCCGTACCGGAGCAGGGCGACCGTCTCCAGGACGAGGAACGCGACGCCGGTGAGGCCGAGCGGCTGCACCCGGTCCACGTCGTCGATCAGGAAGGCATGGGCGGCGGCCCAGCCCAGGCCGACCAGCCACGCACCCACCGCTCGGGCCGTCAGGTCGGTGAGCGGCCACGGCCATCCGTCCGCGGCCCAGCCCGGTGCCAGCAGCAGGGCCACCCCGCCTGCGAGCAGCGCGGCGGCCAGGACGACGAGCAGCACCCGCAGGCCCCGGGGCAGGGGGTGCAGCGCCGACCGGGGGCCGGGGATCCGCGAGGTCGCCTGCAGCGCGAGGGCGATGAGCATCGCCACCGGCACGCCGGCGTAGATCGCCAACCAGCCCCAGGTCACGAGCCGGGCGCTGGTGGCGAAGCCGGGACCGAGGTGGAACGCGTCGATGTGGACGAGGGTCACCACGAGCGTGAGAGAGGTGAAGACCAGCACCGTCCACACGGTGAGCCGCGCCGTGCCCCACCCCGCCGCCCGGGCCCCGGCGATCTCGAGCACCGCGCTCGACCAGTACGCGGCCCCGAGGAAGACCGCGGTCATCGGCACCTCGATCGTCCAGGCGAACCAGTCGGCGGTGCGCAGCGGGAAGACGGTGAGCTGGAGGCCGGCCAGGAAGACGAGGACCGCGGCCACCACCAGGATCACCCGCATCGGCCGGACGACGGCGAGGTCGCGGCCGGTCACGGTCCCTCCCCCGTCGGGGCGGTGACCGCCGGTGGGGCCACGGGGTGCGCTGCCAGGTAGCCGTGGAGGAGCGCGATCACCGTGGCGCCGTCGCCCACGGCGGTGGCCACCCGCTTGATCGAGCCGGCGCGCACGTCACCGACGGCGAAGACCCCGGGCAGGCTGGTCTCCAGCGGCAGCCTGCCATCGCCCGACGCCGTCGCGCCCGTGGCGGTGTCGGGTCCGGTGCGCACGAAGCCGGCCTCGTCGCGCATGACCTCCTCGGGCAGCCAGGAGGTCCGCGGCATCGACCCGATGAGCACGAAGAGCCCTGCCGCCGGCACCTCCTCCGTCTCGCCCCCGCGCGGGTCCCCGAGGGTCAGGCCGGCCAGGCAGCCGTCGGCCGCGCGACCGCCGCGGACGGCCGACCGGTAGCGGATCGAGACGTTGCGGGTCGCCTCCAGCTGGGCGATGAGGTAGTCCGACATGCTCGCGGCCAGCGACGGTCCCCGGACCAGCAGCGTCACCTGGCGGGCGTAGCGGGCGAGGTGCAGCGCCGCCTGGCCGGCCGAGTTGCCCCCGCCCACGACGTACACGTCGTGGCCCGTCATCGACGGGGCCTCCGAGACGGCGGCACCGTAGTAGACGCCACGGCCCAGGAGCGCCTCGAGCTCGGGGACGTCGAGCCGGCGGTAGTCGACCCCGGTGGCGACGACCACGCTCCGCCCCCGGACGACGCTGCCGTCGGACATCGAGACCGTGCGCACCTCACCCTCGGCGCCCAGGCCCTGGACCTCACGCATGAAGGAGTACTCCGTCCCGAAGGCCCACGCCTGCTGGAAGGAGCGGTAGGCCAGGTGCGCGCCGCTGACGCCCCGCGAGAATCCGGGATAGTTGCGGATCAGCGAGGACGTGCCGGCCTGCCCGCCCACCGCCAGCTGCTCGATCACCAGCGTGGAGAGCCCCTCCGAGGACGCGTAGACGGCCGCGGCCAGGCCGCTCGGCCCGGCTCCGACGACCACGACGTCGTAGACGTGGTCGGCCGGCGGCGGTCGGGTGAGGCCGAAGGCATCGGCGATCTCCAGGTCGGTGGGCGCGACCAGGGTCGTCGGCGGGGAGGTGAAGGCGAGGACGACCACCGGCAGCGCCGGGTCCTCGAGCCCCAGGTCGGCCAGCATCCGCTGGCCCACCTCGGTGCCGGCGTCGTGGAACGCGAGGGGGATGTGGTTGCGGCCGAAGGAGTCGCGCAGGGAGTGGGTGCGCTCGTCGCGCTGCTCGCCGATGAGCCGCACCGCCTCGAAGCCGATCCCCTGGGCAAGGTGCCAGTCGTCGAGGGCGTCGACGAGGGCGCCGTGGAACTCCTCGTCCCGGCGCCGCTCGGGCCGGAGCACGAGCAGCTCGGCATGCCCCTGGGCGATGGCCGAGAACACCGTGGACGTGCTCGCGAAGTCCCCCCAGACCGCGGCGACGACCCGCTTGGCGGCCGGGTGCAGGGCGTAGGCACGTCTCAGGAAGCCGATGCCTTCCCGGTCGCCCGGTCCGTAGCAGGCGATGACCAGGGCCACCTGGCGCCCCCACCGGCGCAGCCCCTCGAGCACCGCACGCGCGTGTGCGTAGTCGGCGCACACGACGACCTCGTAGTCGCCGCCGTAGCGCCTGCGCAGCTCCGAGCCGATCACGTCGCGCGACGCGGGGTCCGTGGTGGCAAGCAGCAGGACAGGGTCGACGTCGTCCATGGCCGCCCCTCCCCGCACCTCCAGTGGTGGCCTCGACGCTACGCGCGACCCCCGGGGTGGGCGCGACCCCATTTCTGGGGGTCGTCAGTGCGTACGACGCCCGGTGGCCCGGGTCGGCAGATGGGTCGGCAAGCTCATCCGCGGCCCCCGTCGCGGCCGCGTCTGCCCGCCGGCGCAGGCCAGCGCGGCCGCCCGTCCCCGCTGCGGCCGGTAGGGCTCCAGCGCCACGGCCATCTCCTCGTCGGTGATGTCGTGGCCGAAGAGCGCCCAGCCCACGTGGTTGGCCAGGTGGTAGTCGCCGAAGCTCACCGCGTCCGGGTCGCCCAGCGCCCGCTGGCGCACCTCGGCGCTGGTCCACACGCCGATCCCCCGCACCGACCGGAGCCGACGGTCGAACTCCTCGGGCGGCGCGTCGACGAGCCGCTCGAGGGAGGGGGCGACCCGGCAGACGGTCACCAGCGCGCGGGACTGGAAGGGCTCCACCCCCAGCCGCAGCCACTCCCACGACGGGATGGCAGCCAGGGTGGCCGGGTCGGGCTGCACGTGCAGGCGCAGCTCACCGACGACGTCCGCGGGCCCGGGGGCGGGCTCGCCGTGGCGCAGCACCAGCTGGCGGAACGCCCCGAAGGCCTGCTTGCCGGTCACCTTCTGCTCCAGGATCGAGGGCACCAGGGCCTCCATCACCCGTCGGCTGGCCCCGAGACGCCAGTGCTGCTGCCGGCGCCACCCCTCGGCCACGGCCGGGTGGAGGGGCTCGAACCCCTGCGGGTCGTCGGCCGCACCGAGCAGCGAGGGCATGGTGTCCAGGACCCACGACGCGCCCGGACCCCACGCCGTTCCGACCACCAGGCCGTCGGCAGGACGGGCCTCCACGCACAGGGTCGCGGGACCGTCCGGGGTGCGGGTCGCGCGCCAGACGCGGCCGCGCAGGTCGGTTCGCTGGGTGGGATCGCCGGCGCCACGGCGCTGCTGGCCGAGGACCGACGCCGCGGCGCACGGCCAGTCCGGCCGCCACTCCCTCGTCAGTGCCTCACCCACACCGCGACGGTAGACGACCGCACCGACCCGGCGAGCGCTACGGTCCTGCCATGGGTGAATCCGACGCCGGCCGGGCCGACAACAAGCGCGAGATCGAGCCGACCATCGAGCGCGACTTCAGCAGCCAGATGTCCTACGGCGACTACCTGCGCCTCGACCTGCTCCTCGCCGCGCAGCGGCCCCAGAGCGACCCGCCGCAGCACGACGAGCTGCTCTTCATCGTCCAGCACCAGACGAGCGAGCTGTGGCTCAAGCTGATGGTCCACGAGCTGCGTTCCGCGCGGGACCTGCTGGCCTCCGACGACCTCGCCCCGGCGCTCAAGCGGCTCGCGCGGGTCAAGCACATCCAGCGGGTGCTGACCGACCAGTGGGCCGTGCTGGCCACGCTCACCCCGAGCGAGTACGCCGAGATCCGGCCCTTCCTGGCCACCTCCTCGGGCTTCCAGTCCGCGCAGTACCGCGAGGTCGAGTTCCTGCTCGGCAACAAGGACGCCGACATGGTCCGCGTCTTCGGCCACGACCCGGGGGCACAGGCCGCGCTGTCGGAGCTGCTCGCCGAGCCGTCGCTCTACGACGAGTTCCTCCGCCTGCTCGCCCGCCAGGGGTACGCCGTGCCGGCCGACGTCCTGGACCGCGACGTCACCGTCGCGCACGCCCTCTCCCCCGGGCTCGTCGACGTCTTCGCGACGGTGTACGCCGCTCCGTCCGAGCACTGGGGCATCTACGAGACGTGCGAGGAGCTGGTCGACGTCGAGGACAACTTCCAGCAGTGGCGCTTCCGTCACCTCCAGGTCGTGCAGCGGACCATCGGCCACAAGATCGGCACCGGTGGCTCGAGCGGCGTCGACTTCCTGCGCCGGGCGCTGGACCTGACGTTCTTCCCCGAGCTGTTCGCGGTGCGCACCCGCGTCGGGGAGTGACCTAGCCGGCCCGCTCGATCGTCGTCACCACGGCGGTGACCGAGGGCGCTCGCGGCGTCGAGGAGAAGCCGAAGCGGCAGGGCGGCTCGACGGGTGCCAGCTCCCCCAGGTCCGCGCCCCGCCACGTCCCGGCGAGGGCGGTCACGGCGTGCGCCGAGGTGGCGCCGTACCACTCCCGACGTCCCTGTCCGGCGGTCCCGCGGGTGCGGACGCCACGCATCGCCATCCGGGCCACCGGGTCCACGAGCGTGCACCACGCAGGTGCCGTGGCCAGCCGGCGCGGCACCAGGCGCAGCAGTCGCCCGACCGGGGTCCGACCACCGAGCGTCAGCTCCAGCGTCAGCGGCCCGCACTCCACCCGCCACCCGGCGGGGGTGTCGCGGACCTCGACGGACGCGATGACGACCTCGTCGAAGGTGTAGGTCGCCGACACGAAGTCCCGCGTCCGCGCGTCGGGAGCGACCAGCACCCGGTGACCCGAGGCGTCCTCCACCATCAGGTCGGCGAACGACCCCCACGGCCCGTCGTCCCAGCGTCCGACCACGACGCGCACGCCGCTCGTGCTGCCGACACCGGCGATCCTGCCGGTGAAACGCTCGCGGACCCTCGGTCGTCTCCCCCACACGTGCCGCATCGTGCCAGTCCACCTGACCACCCCGACCGGACGGCCCCCGCCGGTGAGCCCCGCTGTCGGTGGTCGAGGGCAGGATGGGCGCATGCTCCTCGCCGACCTCGTCGCCACCTCGCAGGCCGTGAGTGCCACCCGCTCCCGCAAGGCCAAGACCGAGTCGCTGGCGGCCGCCCTCCGGCGCGCCGAGCCGGACGAGCTCGAGACCGTGGTCGCCTACCTCGGCGGCACCCTGCGCCAGCGGCGCACCGGACTGGGCTGGCGGGGGGTCAGCGACCTCCCGGCGCCTGCGGACGAGCCGACGCTGACGGTGAGCGAGGTGCACCTGGCCTTCGAGGAGATCAGCCGGATCTCCGGCGCGGGGTCCCAGGCCCTCCGCAAGGCGGCTGTCGCGGACCTCTTCGGTCGTGCGACGAGCGACGAGCAGGCGTGGCTTCGCGGCCTCGTCACCGGCGAGGTCCGGCAGGGCGCGCTCGACGCGCAGGTCCAGGAGGCCGTCGCCGCCGTCGCCGAGGTCCCGTTGCCCGCCGTACGCCGCGGCGCGATGCTCGCCGGCAGCACCCTCGCCGCGGCCGTCGCCGCCTTCCACGGCGGCGAGACGGCTCTGGCCGCCATCGGCCTCGAGGTGGGCCGACCCGTGCTGCCCATGCTGGCCTCGAGCGCCCCCGACGTGGCCGCGGCCCTGGACAAGATGCGCGGCGCACCGGTCGCGATCGACGCCAAGCTGGACGGCATCCGCATCCAGGTGCACCGCGACGGCGACGACGTGCTCGTGGTGACCCGCAGCCTCGACGACATCACCGGTCGACTGCCCGAGGTCGTGGAGATCGCCCGGTCGCTGCACGCCGAGCGCTTCGTCCTCGACGGCGAGGCGCTGGTGCTGGCCGACGACGGTCGCCCGCGACCGTTCCAGGAGACGTCGTCACGCACCGCGCAGGCGGGCGGAGGCGTCGTCGCGCCGTACTTCTTCGACGTCCTGCACGTCGACGGCCGCGACCTCCTCGACGAGCCCGGCCACGTGCGCCTGGCCATCCTCGACGGCCTGGTCCCCGAGCAGCACCGGGTCGGCCGGCTGGTGACCGACGACGTCGCGGCCGCCCAGGAGTTCGTCGACGCCACGCTCGCCGCCGGGCACGAGGGGGTGGTTGTGAAGGACCTCGACGCCCGCTACGAAGCCGGTCGCCGCGGGGCCGGGTGGGTCAAGGTCAAGCCGGTCCACACCCTCGACCTGGTGGTGCTCGCCGTGGAGTGGGGCAGCGGTCGCAGACAGGGCTGGTTGTCCAACATCCACCTCGGCGCCCGGGACCCGGAGGGAGGCTTCGTGATGCTGGGCAAGACCTTCAAGGGCATGACCGACGAGATGCTCGCCTGGCAGACCGAGCGCTTCACCGAGCTGGCCACCTCACCGACGGACCGCAGCGCGTATGTCGTCCACGTCCGCCCCGAACAGGTCGTGGAGGTCGCCTTCGACGGCCTCCAGCGCTCGACCCGCTACCCCGGCGGCGTGGCCCTGCGCTTCGCGCGGGTCCTGCGCTACCGCGAGGACAAGCAGGCACACGAGGCGGACACCATCGAGGACGTGCGCCGGCACCTGGTCTAGGAGCGGCACGCAGGCCTCTCACTCACCCAGGACGCAGAACTCGTTGCCCTCGGGGTCGGCCAGCACGACCCACGGTCGGTCCCCCTGGCCGATGTCCACCCGCCGTGCACCATGAGCGAGCAGACGAGCCACCTCGGCCGCCTGGTCGTCAGGCCGGAAGTCGAGGTGCAGTCGGCTCTTGGCCGTCCTGCCCTCATCGAGCCGGACGAAGTCCAACCCCGGCATCTGGTCCGGCTCGGGGCGTATCTCGAACTCGTCAGCGGAGGAGTGGACGACCACCCAGCCGAGCGCGTCGGCCCACCACTGCCCCAGAGTCGCCGGATCCGTCGAATGGACGATCACCTGTTCCCATTGCAAGGCCACCGGGCGAACCTAGACGTCCAGGAACGTCGGGCACAGTCATTTTCGGTGGGGGCGGCGATCGTCCCGGACTCGACACGCCACCACGTCGCAGACCCGCTGCAGCGCGGTCGCTGTGCCACCCTTGGCCGGGTTGCTTCCGCCCGGAAGCACCCAAGACATGGGGGACGTGATGAGGGCCGACCACTACGACAGCTTCGCCAGGAACTACGCGAGGGAGAACGACTCGGGACTCTTCAACGCGCACTACGCACGACCGGCGATGATCGAGCTGGCCGGGGACGTCCAGGGTCGTCGGGTGCTCGACGCCGGGTGCGGTTCCGGAACCCTGACCGAGGCCCTTCGCGCCCGGGGTGCCCTCGTCACCGGCTTCGACTCCAGCCCGGCGATGCTCGAGCTGGCGCGGGAGCGGCTGGGCGAGGACGTCGACCTGCAGGTGGCCGACATCAGCCTGCCCCTGCCGTTCGCCGACGGTGCCTTCGACGATGTCGTCGCCGCGCTCGTGCTGCACTACCTGGAGGACTGGACGGCACCGCTGTCCGAGCTGCGGCGCGTCCTGAAGCCCGGTGGGCGCCTCCTCCTGTCGGTCAACCACCCCCGCATCCTCGAGTCGAGCGATCCCGGTGCCGACTACTTCGCCGTCACCCAGTACTCCGACGAGTACACCTTCAGCGACGGTCAGACCTGGGAGCTGACGTTCTGGCACCGGCCCTTGCACGCCATGACCGACGCGTTCACCGAGGCCGGCTTCCGCATCGCGAAGATCAGTGAGCCGCCCTTCTCGCCCGACACCCCACGCGAGCTCCTGCCGCCCGGCCTCGGCGACCGCACCGCCTTCATCTGCTTCCTCTTCTTCGTCCTCGAGGCACACTGATGCGGCAGGTCTGACGACCCGGAACCGGCTGGCCCGTCAGCCACGCCTCCACGAGGGGACCGAGCGCCGCCCCGTCCTGGACTCCGTCGTCATGGCGGCGCTACGGGCTCGACGCCACGGCCGTCTCCATGACCCGCTCACGATGTACCCCGTCCGCCATCACGTCGCCCAGCTCACCGGTGTACCGGAAGCCGTGGCGTTCGTAGAGCGCCGCGGCCTGCCCGTTGTTCTCGGCCACGCTGAGCCGCAGCACTCGAGCACCGACGGACCGGGCCCAGTGGACGATCTCACGGACGAGCACGTCTCCGACCCCGTGTCCGCGTGCCTCCGGGGCCACCCACAGCGAGATGAGCTCCACGATCTCGCCGTGGGACGTCGGTACGCCGCTGGCCATGCCGGCACCGCGGTCGTCGAGCACAGCGACCACGTTGTGGGACCCGGGGATGCCCAGGCGGTCACGCCAGCGCTCCTCGGCATCGCCGGCCCCCGACCAGTCTGCGAGTCGGGCCCCGAACGCGTGGGGCGCTTCGCTCAGGGCTGCCAACCGCAGGTGCCGCCACGTCGCCCAGTCATCGGGGGTGAGTACGGAGGTGTCGACCATGCGGCAAGGGTGCTGGACGGTCGCCGGACGCGCCACCGGATTGACGCACGTGCTCCGAGCGTCACAGCCGTGCAACTCCGGGTTGCACACGTCCTACACTTTGGACATGGCGTCCAGCGAGCAGGCACCCCGCGTCGACGGCCGGCGGTCGGCCGCCGCGGCCCGACGCCGGCAGCGTGAGCGCGAGATCCTGGACGCGACCCGAGCCCTCTTCGACGAGCGCGGCGTGCGGGACGCCCAGATCGAGGACATCGCCCAGGCGGTGGGCATCAACCGGGCCATCGTCTACCGGCACTTCACGGGCAAGGAGGAGCTGTTCGCGCTCACCCTCACCGGTTACCTCGACGAGCTGCGCGACGCCCTGGCCGAGGGGTCCGGACGGCAGGGCGACCCCGCCGCACGCCTCACCGCCATCGTCACCGCCTTCGTCGACTACGGGATGACCTACCCGGCCTTCGTCGACTGCGCGCAGACGCTGATGCGGCGTACCGGGCCCGAGCTCCTCGACGAGATCAGCGAGAGCGCGCTCTTCCGCCTTGGCCGCAGCATCTCCGCCTGCCTCTCCGTCCTGTCGGGCGTCATGGACGACGGCGTCGCGTCCGGCGACTTCGAGGTCGCCGACACCAACCTGCTGGCCAACCAGCTCTACGCCAGCGCGCTGGGCGGGCTCCAGCTCGCCCGCGTCGGCATCCTGGTCGGCGAGTCGGCGCCGGGCATCCCGACGGTCGGCTCGGTGTCGCCCGAGCAGGTGCGCGACTTCCTCGTCGCCACCGCCCTCTCGGCCTCGACCCGTCGCGACTGAGCGGCCTCAGAGCCCCAGGTCGTCCAGGGCCGTCATGACCGACCCGTGGTAGGTCGGGAAGGCGAAGTGCATGCGGCGTACGACGGCGGGCGGCACCTCGGCGTGGATGGCCAGCGCCAGCATCGCCACCAGGTCTCCCCCGGTGCGGCCCATCGCCGTCGCGCCCACCAGCACCCCCGAGCCTGCGTCGGCGACGAGCTTGACGTGCCCCTCGTTGCCCACCCCGTCCAGCCACCCGCGGGCCGACCCGCTGAGGTCGGCGAACCCGGTCCGGACGTCCAGCCCCTGCTCGCGAGCCTGCTCCTCCGACAGCCCGACCGAGCCGATCTCGGGGTCGGTGAAGGTCACCCGGCTGACCGCCCGGTAGTCGGCCACCGGTCCGTCCGCACCGAGGATGTCGGCCTTGGCCACCTCGGCCTGGTAGCTGGAGACATGGGTGTAACGGCCGTGCCCGGTGATGTCGCCGATGGCCCACAGCCGATCGCCGGCGCGCATCCGCTCGTCGGTCTCCACGGTGTCGGACGAGGGGTCCAGCCCGACGGCCTCCAGCCCGACGTCGCGGACGTTGTTGCTGCGCCCGGCAGCGACGAGCAGCTGCTCGGCCCGGACCGTCAGGTCACCGGCGGTGAGCACGAAGGAGCCGTCGTGCTCGACCCGCTCGACCTCGACACCGGTGTGCACGGTGATCCCCTCGGCCTCGAAGATCCGGGTGAGCAGGGCGCTCGACTCGGGCTCCTCGGCCGCGATCAGGCGGTCGGAGGCCTCGATGACGGTGACCTCGACTCCGAAGCGGGACAGGGCCTGCGCCATCTCGCAGCCGATCGGGCCACCCCCGAGGACGGCCAGGCTGCGGGGCAGCTCGGTGAGCTGCACGACGTCGCGGTTCGTCCAGTACGGCGTGTCCGCCAGGCCGTCGATCGGCAGGACGAGCGGCTCGGTGCCGGTGTTGAGCACCACCCCGCGCGACGCCTCGAACTGCACCCCCTCGACCTCGACCACGCCCGGGGCGACCAGCCGGCCGTGGCCTCGCACCAGCCGCACACCGGCCTCCTGGACGGCCTTGGCGTTGGCGTCGTCGGTCCAGTCCTTGGTGGCCTCGTCGGTGATGCGGCCCGCGGGGAGCGACCACTCGGGCGAGACGGAGGCCGGGCCGGCGAGCCGGTCGGCCCGGCGGACCATGGCCACGTGGTCCGCGGCCCGGATCATGATCTTGGTGGGCGTGCACCCGTAGAACGGGCACTCGCCGCCGACGAGGTGCATCTCCACCCCGACCGTGTCGAGCCCGGCCTCGGCCAGCTCGGTGGCCAGCTCCTGCCCTCCTGGCCCGAGCCCGAGGACGACGACGTCACACGCGATGCGGCTGCTGACGGTGCCCACGTCAGCGCGAGAGGTGCTTGGCCCGGGCGAAGCAGAACAGGCCGTAGCAGGCGATGCCGATCGCGATCGCGATCAGCAGCACCTGTCCGAACGGCTGCTCCAGGACGGTCTGCAGCGCCTGGTCGAGGCCGCCGGACTTCTTCGCCTCGTGCGTGATCGCGGCGTAGCCGAAGAGTCCACCCACGATCGCGATGGAGACGCCCTTGGCGATGTAGCCCACCTTGCCGAACAGGACGTACGCCGAGCCGTCCTTGCCGGACTGCCCCTGGGCGTCGAGGTGCTCGGTGAACTTCTCGGTCCAGCCGCGGTACACGAGGAAGCCGCCGTAGGCGATGATCGCGAGGCCGATCGCGCCCACGATGAGCTGCCCGCCGGGGAGGTCCATCAGCTTGGCGGTGGTGGAGTCCGTGCCGCCGTTCGACCCCTCGCCCATCGCGACCCTGATCGCGCTCCAGGCCAGCACGCCGTACAGGATCGCCTTGCCGAGCGAGGTGGCCCGCTTGCGCCACCGCTTGGCGTCGTCGGTCTCGTCCTGGTAGCCCATCGCGAACTCGAGCAGGCGCCACACGACGAGGAGCAGCATGCCGACGGCGATCATCCAGATGAGGACGCCGCCCATCGGTTGCTCGGCCAGGGCGTGCAGGGCACCCGAGTTGGAGGCGTTCTCCGACTTGTCACCCAGCGCCAGCTGCGCGGCGAGCCAGGCGACCATCAGGTGGACGATGCCGTAGGCCACCAGCCCGGCCCGGATCGCGTGGTCCAGCCACTCGCTGTGGTGTGCCTGCTGGCCTGCGCGCTCTGCCTTGTCGGTGACCTCTCCCATGCGGGACACACTAGGGCCCGCACCGGGACGACGCCTCACCCGAGTGAGGCGCCGCGCGGCCGGTTTCAGACGAGGTCGGCCTTGTCCCGCACGATGCTGCCGAGCAGGCCGTTGACGAAGCTCGGGGAGTCGTCGGTCGACAGCTCGCGGACGAGGTTCATCGCCTCCGAGACCGCGACGCCGTCGGGCACGTCCTCGACGTAGAGGAGCTCGTAGACACCGAGCCGCAGCACGTTGCGATCGACCGCCGGCATCCGGGTCAGCGTCCACCCCTGGGCATAGGTGGTGAGGAGCTCGTCGATGCGTGCCTGGTGCTCGGCGACGCCGTGGACCAGGACGGAGGTGTAGTCGTTGGTCGGGCCGTCACCCGCCTCGATGGTGCGATCGAGGGCCTCGACCGGCTTCTCGCCGCGCATCTCGGCGGCGTACAGGACGTCCAGTGCACGCTTGCGGGCCTTGCCGCGAGCCGACATGCCTCAGCCCTTGACGCGGCCGAGGTAGGACGAGTCGCGGGTGTCGACCTTGACCTTCTCGCCGCTGGTGATGAAGAGCGGGACCTGGATCTCGTGGCCGGTCTCGAGCGTGGCGGGCTTGGTGCCACCGGTGGACCGGTCGCCCTGGAGGCCCGGGTCGGTGTGGCTGATCAGCAGCTCCACCGAGGCGGGGAGCTCGACGAAGAGCACGCGGCCCTCGTTGGTCGCCACGATGGCGTCCTGGTTCTCGAGCATGAAGTTCTTGGCGCCGCCGACGATCTCGGGCGCGATCTCGATCTGGTCGTACGTCGAGGTGTCCATGAAGACGTACGAGCTGCCGTCGTTGTAGAGGTACTGCATCGTCCGCTTGTCGACGTTGGCCGTCTCGACCTTGGTGCCGGCGTTGAACGTCTTGTCGACCGTCTTGTTGGACTCGACGTTCTTGAGCTTGGTCCGCACGAAGGCCGGGCCCTTGCCGGGCTTCACGTGCTGGAACTCGATGACGGTCCAGAGCTGGCCCTCGATGTTGAGGACCATGCCGTTCTTGAGGTCGTTGGTGGTTGCCATTGTAAGGTCCGGCCTGCCTTCGCCATCGGTTGTCAAGGAGTACGGCGCACGTCGGCGCCGACCGCGAAGTCTATCGAGGCACCCGCGAATCCACGAACCGGCTCGGGTGCCCGGCAGCCGGTCAGGCGGGGCGGGCGATCGCCTCGAGCGCCAGCCGGTAGCCGTCGATGCCCTGGCCGGCCACGGTCAGCACGGCGTGCGGCTCCACGACCGAGTGGTGCCGGAACTCCTCGGGCCGCTGCTTCGGGTCCGAGATGTGCACCTCGACCAGGGGCGCGGTCAGCTGGGCGCAGGCGTCCCAGAGCGCGAGCGAGTAGTGCGTCCACGCCCCGGCGTTGAGGACCACCGCCTGCCCCTCGTCGGCGGCGGCGTTGAGCCAGTCGAGCAGCTCGCCCTCGTGGTTGGTCTGGCGCACGTCGACGTCGAGACCCAGCGCGCGGCCCCAGGCCACGCACTGCTCGGCGAGCTCGGCATGGGTGGTGTGGCCGTAGATCTCGGGCTGGCGGCGGCCGAGGCGCCCGAGGTTCGGGCCGTTGAGCACCAGCACGCTGCGCGCCGAGGTCACCGGTCGCCGCCGATGGCGGTGTACGCCGCCCGGAGGTGCTCCTCGGACGGGCCGGCGAGGACGCGCGGCACCGCGAGGTCGTCGAGGACGACGAAGCGCAGCTGGTCGCCGCGGGACTTCTTGTCGACCTTCATCGCCGCGTGCAGCTCCTCGAAGGACGCGCCGGCGTAGCCCGTCGGCAGCCCGACCCGGCCCAGGACGGTCCGGTGCCGCTCGACCAGTGCCGCGTCGAGGGAGCCTGCCCGGGCGGACAGCTCGGCGACGTAGACGCACCCGATGGCGACGGCCTCACCGTGGCGGACGGCGTACCCGCTGGCCCGCTCGATCGCGTGCGCAAGCGTGTGGCCGTAGTTGAGGACCTCGCGACCCGGGTGGGCCTCGTCGCCCCCGGTCTCGCGCAGGTCGTCGACGACCACGTCGATCTTGACCCGGATGGCCCGCTCCACCAGCTCGCGCAGCACCGCCGAGTCGGCGGACAGGTCGTCGGGGTCGGTGGCCTCCACGAGGTCCAGGATGGCGGGGTCGGCGATGAAGCCGCACTTGACGACCTCCCCGAGGCCGGAGACGAGTTCCTCGCGGGGCAGCGACGTCAGGAGCTGGAGGTCGCACAGCACGCCGGCCGGCTCGTGGAAGGACCCGACCAGGTTCTTGCCGGCGCCGGTGTTGATGCCGGTCTTGCCCCCGACGGCCGCGTCCACCATCCCGAGCACGGTGGTCGGCACGTGCACCACGCGCACGCCGCGCAGCCAGGTCGCCGCCACGAAGCCGCCCAGGTCGGTGGTCGCACCGCCGCCGAAGGTCACCACGGCGTCCGAGCGGGTGAAGCCCCCCTCCCCCAGTGCCTCCCAGCAGTCGGAGGCCACCGGGGCGGTCTTGGCCGCCTCGCCCTCGGGCAGGCCCAGGGCCAGCACGTCGTAGTGGTCGACGAGCGCGTCGACGACGGGCTGCACGAGCTCGCCGAGCTGGCCGGCGTACAGGACTGCGACCCTCTGGACGGACTCGCCGAGCATGCGGGGCAGCCGGTCGGCGAGGCCGTGGCCCACGACCACGTCGTACGGCGACGCGCCGCCGACGTGCAGGACCGTGTCGCCGCTCGTGGTCATGACAGGGCCTCCGTGATCTCGGCCGCGACCTCGTGGGGGGTGCGGTCGTCGGTGTCGA
The DNA here is from genome assembly GCF_056401085.1 of Nocardioides sp. P4_G4. Taxonomy (NCBI): domain Bacteria; kingdom Bacillati; phylum Actinomycetota; class Actinomycetes; order Propionibacteriales; family Nocardioidaceae; genus Nocardioides; species Nocardioides sp. P4_G4. Next base: position 32,222 of record NZ_JBFUKA010000002.1, on the reverse strand, counting down.
CGACCACGGTGGCCACCGACTCGTAGACGGGGGTGCGCTCGTCGAGCAGCGCCTTGATGCGCGAGCGGACGTTGCCGAGCAGCAGCGGGCGACCGACCCCGAGGCCGACGCGCTTGACCGCCTCCGCGAGACCGACACGCAGGAACACGACCCGGTGGCCGTCGAGCGCGGCGCGGGTCGCCGGGTCCAGCACGGCCCCGCCACCCAGCGCGAGGACGCCCTCGTGCTCCGCGAGCGCCTGCGCGACCGCGGCGGCCTCCAGGGCCCGGAAGTGCTCCTCACCGGACTCCACGAAGATGTCGGCGATGGTGCGGCCCTGGGACGCCTCGATGTCGGTGTCGGTGTCGCGGACCGGGAGCCCCCACGCGTCGGCCAGCAGCGCAGCGACGGTGGACTTGCCCGCGCCCATCGGGCCGACGAGCACGACCTTGGGGCCGGGCTCGCTCATCGGAACCTCAGCGTGTCCAGGTAGCTCTCGGCGTTGCGACGGGTCTCGCGCACGGAGTCGCCGCCGAACTTCTCCAGCACGGCGTCCGCGAGCACCAGGGCGACCATGGCCTCGGCGACGATGCCGGCGGCCGGCACGGCGCAGACGTCGGAGCGCTGGTGGTGGGCCACGGCCTCCTCGCCGGTGGCGACGTCGACGGTGCGCAGGGCGCGGGGCACGGTGGCGATCGGCTTCATCGCGGCCCGCACGCGCAGCACCTCGCCGGTGGTCATCCCACCCTCGGTGCCGCCCGAACGGCCCGACGTGCGCCGCAGCCCCTCGGGGGTGGAGATGATCTCGTCGTGGGCCTGCGAGCCCGGGGTGGCGGCCAGGTCGAAGCCGTCGCCGACCTCGACCCCCTTGATGGCCTGGATGCCCATGAGGGCTCCGGCCAGGCGGGCGTCGATCCGGCGGTCCCAGTGGACGTGCGAACCGAGGCCCGGCGGCAGGCCGTGCACGACGACCTCGACGACACCACCGAGGGTGTCCCCGTCCTTGTGCGCCTGGTCGATGCGGGCGACCATCGCGGCGCTGGCCCCGGGGTCGAGGCAGCGCACCGGGTCGGCATCGAGCCGGCCCACGTCGTCGGCGTCGGGCACCGATCCCACCGGGGCGGCGACGCCGCCGAGCTCGACGACATGGCTCACGACCTCGGCGCCGACGGACTGGAACAGGAAGTGGGTGGCCACGCGGCCCAGCGCCACGCGCGCGGCGGTCTCGCGGGCGGAGGCGCGCTCGAGGATGGGGCGGGCCTCGTCGAAGTCGTACTTCTGCATGCCGACCAGGTCGGCGTGGCCGGGACGGGGGCGGGTGAGGGCCGCGTTGCGGGCCATGGCGTCGAGCTCCACCGGGTCCACCGGGTCGGCCGACATCACCTTGTCCCACTTGGGCCACTCGGTGTTGGCGACCTGGAGGGCGATCGGGCCCCCCTGCGTCTCGCCGTGCCGGACTCCTCCGACGAGGGTGACCTCGTCAGCCTCGAACTTCATCCGTGCGCCGCGTCCGTAGCCGAGGCGACGACGCGCCAGGGCGTCGGCGATGTCGTCGGTGGTGACACGGACGTGGGCGGGCATCCCCTCGAGGATGGCGACCAGGGAGGGGCCGTGGGACTCGCCCGCGGTGAGCCAACGCAGCATGCCGGCAGTCTTTCACGCGGTGGTTCGGCGCCGACGCCCCTCCTCGGGCGGCGAGATCAGCCCCAGAGGACGCCGGCCAGCGCCGGTCCCCAGACCAGCCCGACGAGCGCGCCCCCGGCCATGAACGGCCCGAACGGGAAGGCCTGGCGCAGCAGCGCCCGATCGCGGCGTACGACGGCCAGCATCAGGCCCGGGACCGCGAAGGCCACGAAGCCGACCCACACGCCGATCGCGACGGTCCCCCACCCGACCCAGCCGAGCACGAGCCCGACCAGGGCCGCCAGACGCACGTCGCCGAAACCCATGCCCGCCGAACGGACGAACCACAGCACCCAGAAGAACGAGCGGACGGCGACCATCGCCACCAGCGCGCGCACCATCGCGTCGCGCTCCCCCGTGGCCAGCCCGACGACCAGGACGGCGACGGCCGCGGCCAGGGTGGCCGGCAGGACGAGGACGCGGGGCAGGAGCCTGGTGTGCCAGTCGATGTACGACAGGGCCACGGCGACGGGCACGACCGGCACCAGCCAGACCAGGGCCCAGTCCCACCCCGTCGCGGCACCGACCAGCGCTCCGGACACCAGCGACACCACCGCCGCCAGCACCGCCAGGTGCGGCCGGGCGGCGAGGTCGGCGTACAGCGGCTTGGCGTCCTCCGACTCGGGCACCCCAGCCTCCGGCTCGGGCACCTCAGGCTCGGGTGGCGCCGGCTCGGGCACCGCGGCGACCAGGCGGGGCACGAGCAGCCCGAGCCCACCGCACAGCACGGCGGCGACGATCGCGGCCAGGAGCGCGTCGTTCACCTGGCCGCCCGGCCGGACCGCTCGGCGAGCGCCCGCTCGCCCGCCGCTCGCATCGCGGCCACGGGCGCGCCCCGGCCGGTGAAGAGCTCGAACTGGACGGCCGCCTGGTGGATCAGCAGGTCCAGCCCGCTCACCAGCACCCGATCACCGACGGAGGCGGCCAGCGGCGTCGGCCACGGGTGGTAGAGCACGTCGAAGATCACGTCCGCACCGCGGCAGCGCGACACCAGGCGGTGGTCCTGGGCGTCGGCCGGGATGGTGGAGGCCACCAGGTCGACGTCGAGGGGACTCGGGTCGTCGAGCAGGCCGACCACCACCTCGGGCCGTCCGGGATGCCCGGAGAGCGCCTCCTGCGTCTCGGCGGCCCGCGCGGGGTCGCGCACGAGCAGGGCCAGCGAGCGGACGCCGAGGTCGGCCAGGGCCAGACCGACGGAGGTCGCCGTGGCCCCGCCGCCGAGGATCGCGGCGGAGGCGAGGTGGGCCCCGGTGCGCTCGCGGATGGCGGCGATGGCGCCGGGGACGTCGGTGTTGTCGCCGAGGAGACGACCGTCCTCGACCACGATCGTGTTGGCGGCACCGGCGAGACGGGCCCGCTCGGTCAGGTCGTCCACCAGCGCGACGGCCTCACGCTTGAGCGGCATGGTGAGCGACAGCCCGCGCCACTCCGGTCCCAGCCCGTCCAGGAAGTCGCCGAGCCCGCCGGAGCCGACCCGGTGGGCGTCGTACCCCCAGTCCAGGCCGAGCTCCGCGTAGCCCGCTCGGTGCAGCGTCGGCGACAGCGAGTGGTCGATCGGGTCGCCCAGCACGCCGCAACGCCGCGCCCCTCCCCCAGGACTCCCCATCAGCAGGCGTCGGAGGTGGTGCAGTACTCCGTGTACTCGTCCTTGTAGGTGAGGAACTCGTCGTAGGTCTCGGCGAACTTGGTCTCGCCGGTCGCCAGGTTGACCGTCACGTAGTAGTACCAGTCCCCCGGCTCCGGGTTGGCCGCCGCCGCGATGGCGTCGTCGCCCGGCGCCTCGATCGGCGTCGGCGGCAGGCCCGCACGGGTGTAGGTGTTGTACGGCGTGTCCTGCTGGAGCTGGTCGGTGGTCAGCGCCACGCCGAGCTCCTGGTCGAGGCCGTAGTTGACGCTGGCGTCGATCTGCAGCAGGCCGTTGGTGCCGCCCTTGTCCCCGGGACCGTCGAGCCGGTTGAAGATGACCCGCGAGATCTTGGGCATGTCGTCGCCGCGGCCCTCGGCCTCCACCAGCGAGGCGATGGTCATCAGCTCGGCCGGGGTCTTGCCCAGCTCGGCTGCGGCGTCCTCGAGCCCGGCGTCGTCGGCGGCCTGGCGCCACCGGGTGACCATCGCCGCCAGGACGTCGCGGGGCTTGTCCTTCGGACCGATCTCGTACGTCGCGGGGAACAGGTAGCCCTCCGGGTTGCCGCCGGCGTACTCCGGCAGTCCGATGTCCTGGGAGAGCGCCTTGCGCCACTTCGCGGCCCCGAAGTCTGTCTGCTCGCCCAGCAGGGCGACGACGTCCTCCACGCGCATGCCCTCGGGCACGGTGACGGTGCTCTTCACCTGGTTGCCGGGGTCGAGGAGGACCTCGAGCGCGTCGTCGGCGGCCATCTCCTTCTTGAGCCCGTAGAAGCCCACCTGGATGCCGGACGAGTCCGGGTCGGCGGCGGCCGCGTCGAGGAACGCCTGCACCGAGGCGACGACGTTCTTGGCCTTGAGGTTGCGCCCCATCTCGGCGGTGGTGTCACCCTCCTTGACCTCGAAGGTCACCGAGCCCTTGCCGGGCCCGGGGTAGTCCTCGGCGGAGGAGAACTGGTCGGAGACCCAGTCGACGCCGCGGGTGACGCCGACGTAGAAGCCGCCGACCAGCACCGCGAGCGCGACGATCACCGCGAGGCACCCGGAGACGCCCCGCTTCTTGCGGCGCCGGCCGCCCTCGTAGGGCGTGTCCTCGTAGGGCGTCTCGCCGTCCGTGTCCTCCGGACCGGTGTCGTCGGCCTCGACGACCTCGTCGGGGTACTGCTGCTCGTCATTCATCACTGACCTCGACGATCTCTCCGGGCGCGTTGCCACTGGCCCGTTCGGTGTCCAACGCGTGCTGGAGGATCAGGACGGCAGCCGCCTGGTCCACCACGGCACGCCGTGCTGCTCCCTTGCGACCCCGGTCGCGGAGCATGGACTCCGCGGACACCGTGGTCAAGCGCTCATCACACAGCCTCACGGGCACGGGATCAATCTGCCGCGCCAGCCGTCCGGCGAAGTCCCGGACCTTGACCGCCGCGGGTCCCTCGCCACCGGAGAGCGACCGCGGCAGGCCCACGACGACCTCGACGGCCTCCTCCTCGGCGATGATCCTGCGCAAGCGGGACAGGTCGCCCCGTCCACGGCGGACCGTCTCCACGGGCGTGGCCAGGAAGCCGGAGGGGTCGCTGCGCGCCACCCCGATCCGGGCGTCCCCGGGGTCGATGCCGACCCTCACGCCGCTGCGCACGTCCGCCGTCCCCCTCAAACCTGGCCGGTCATCCGGGCGACCTCGCCCGTGACCAGGCCGAGGGCCTCGTCGAGACGGCTCGCGTCGGACCCGCCGCCCTGGGCGACGTCGTCCTTGCCGCCGCCCCGACCGCCGATGAGGCCGCCCACGGTGCGGACCAGCTCGTTGGCGCTGACGCCGCGCTCGCGGCCGGCGTCGTTGACGGCGGCCACGAGCGCCACCTTGCCGTCGGCGACCCCGGCGACGACGACGGCGCCCGCCCGGTCGAGCCTGCTGCGCACGTCGAGCGCCAGGGTGCGGACGTCACCGCCGCCGATGCCCTCGGCCCGGTGCACGACCACGGCGACCCCGTCCACGTCGACCGCCTGGGCGGCGAGCTGGCCACCACCGGCGAGCAGCTGGGACGTGCGCGCCCGGTCGAGCTCCTTCTCGGCGGCGCGCAGTCGCTCGGTGAGGTCCTGGACCCGGCCGACGAGGTCGTCGGGCTGGGTCTTGAGCAGACCCGTCAGCTGGGCGACCACGTCGCGCTCGCGGGCCAGGTAGCCGAAGCCCTCGACCCCGGTCAGCGCCTCGATGCGCCGGTTGCCGGAGCCGACGCTGGCCTCGCCGGTCACCACGACGGTGCCGATCTGGGATGAGTGCTCGACGTGGGTGCCGCCGCAGAGCTCGCGCGACCAGGGACCGCCGATCTCGACCACGCGAACCTTGGTGTTGTCGTAGGTCTCGCCGAAGAGCGCGATCGCGCCCCACTCCTTGGCCTGCTCCAGCGTCATGTACTGCCAGCCCACCGGCAGGTCGGCCCGCAGCGCCTGCTGGGACACCAGCTCGATGTCGCGGACCTGCTCCGGCTTGAGCGCCTGCGTCCAGCCGAAGTCGAGGCGCAGGTAGCCGGGCCGGTTGTAGGAGCCGGCCTGCAGCGCGGTGGGACCGAGCACCTCGCGCAGCGCGGCGTGCACCACGTGGGTGCCCGAGTGCGCCTGGCGGGCACCGGTGCGCCACTCGGGGTCCACCCGGGCGTGCAGCAGCGCGTCGGCGCCGAGCTCGCCCTCGAGGACGCGGACCCGGTGGACGACGAGACCCCGGACGGGTCGTTGGACGTCGAGCACCTCGAGCCGCCCGCCGTCGAAGTCGATCGTGCCGGCGTCGGCCACCTGGCCGCCGGACTCGGCGTAGAACGGCGTGCGGTCCAGGACCAGCTCGCCCACCTCGCCCTGGGCCAGCGTGGGCACGCTGGCGGCGCCGCTGAGCAGCGCCAGGGCGCGGGACTCGGTCTCCAGGGTCTCGTAGGCCAGCCACTCGGTGGGACCGTGGGCGTCGAGGATCCCGCGGTAGAGCCCGGTGTCGGTGTGCCCGCCCTTCTTGGCGCGGGCGTCGGCCTTGGCCCGCTCGCGCTGCTCGGTCATCAGGCCGCGGAAGCCCGGCTCGTCGACGACCAGCCCCTGCTCGGCCGCCATCTCCAGGGTCAGGTCGATCGGGAATCCGAAGGTGTCGTGCAGGGCGAAGGCCCGCTCACCCGACAGGGTCGTGCCGCCGGCCTTCTTCACCTCGCCGGCCGCGAGGTCGAAGATCTGGGTGCCGGCCTGGAGGGTCTTGCGGAACGTCTCCTCCTCGCCGTACGCCACGCGCGCGATGCGCTCCCAGTCCCGTGTCAGGTCGGTGTAGGTCTCGGCCATCCGGTCGCGGCTGACCGGCATGAGCTCTGGGAGCGCGGGGTCGTCGTACCCGAGGAGGCGCATCGAGCGCACGGCACGGCGCAGCAGGCGGCGCAGGACGTAGCCACGGCCCTCGTTGCCCGGCGTCACGCCGTCGCCGATGAGCATCATCGAGGAGCGGACGTGGTCGGCGACCACGCGGAAGCGGACGTCGTCCTCGTGGTTCGCGCCGTACCGCTTGCCGCTCAGCTCCATGGCCCGCTCGATGACCGGGAACATCACGTCGATCTCGTACATGTTCTGCTTGCCCTGGAGGAGGAACGCGACCCGGTCCAGGCCCATCCCGGTGTCGATGTTCTTCTTGGGCAGCGCGCCCGCGATGTCGAAGTCCTCCTTGGACCGCACCGCGCTGAGTTCGTCCTGCATGAACACGAGGTTCCAGAACTCCAGCAGCCGGTCCTCGAGCGTCGTGGGCATGTCCGGGCCCAGCGTCGTGGGGTCGAAGTCGGGACCCCAGTCGGGGCCACGGTCGTAGAGGATCTCCGAGCACGGGCCGCCGGGACCGGGGACGCCCATCGACCAGTAGTTCTCCTTGCGGCCCAGCCGCACGATGCGCTCGTCGGGTAGGCCGGTGATCCTGCGCCAGAGGCCGACGGCCTCGTCGTCGCCGACCAGGACCGACGGGTAGAGGCGGGACTCGTCGAGGCCGAAGCCGCCGTCGGTGACGGGCCTGGTGATCAGCTCCCAGGCCAGCTCGATGGCGCCTTCCTTGAAGTAGTCACCGAAGGAGAAGTTGCCGCACATCTCGAAGAACGTGCCGTGCCGGGTGGTCTTGCCGACGTCCTCGATGTCGGGCGTGCGCACGCACTTCTGGACGCTGGTGGCCCGGGTGTACGGCGGGGTCTCCTGGCCGAGGAAGTAGGGCTTGAAGGGCACCATCCCGGCCGGCACGAAGAGCAGGTTGGGGTCGTCGGCCAGCAGGCTCGCCGAGGGCACGGCCGTGTGCCCGGCCGCCTCGAAGTGCGAGACGAAGCGGCGGCGGATCTCGGACGTGTCCATCAGGAGGGTTCCTCTGGGTCGGTGGTGCTGTCGGTGCTGCTGTCGGTGGGTGAGGTGCGGGGGCTGCCGGCCCTCGGAGCCAGCTCGGGGACGCCATGAGGGACCAGTCCCAGCCGCTCGCGCAGCTCGGTCTCCTTCTCGACCTGCCCGGCGGCGACCTCGTCACGGAACATCCGCGCGCCGACGGCCAGGCCGCTGAGGCGGTCCCGCAGCCCGTCGGCGGTGAGGGACTCGGCCACCCTTCGGGCGCGGGTCAGGGCGTAGGCACCTGCTCCCGCTCCGGCGACGAACCAGAACGTCCTGGCCATCAGGCAGCGTCCCCCTCGTCGCGCGCCTCGGCCATCCGTGCTCGCTCGCGGGCCTGCATGTCGCGCAGGGCGGTCCTGAGGTCGCTGCGCCGCTGCTTGCGCGATCGCTTGACCTCGCGCCTGACCTCGAAGCGGATCCGGTTGCGCGTCTCCGCCGCCAGGGCACGGCGCAGGCCGTGGGCCAGCCCGGCCGCCTTGATGACGCCCTCGCGGGCCACGATGTCGGCGAAGACCGCCCGGTCGACGTGGCCCGGCACCGGGTCGCCCGCCCGGTCACGGCCGGTGTCGTCGTCCTCGCCGTCACCGATCCCCGTGATGACGTACGACGCCTGCTCCACGAGGTGGGGCTCGCGCGTGGTCCCGCTGCTCCCGGGCGAGGCCAGCTGCGCCTCGAGGGCCCTCACCCGGTCGCTGAGGACGGCCTGTCGCCGGCCGGAGCGACGTACGGCGACGGTCAGCAGGAGCACCACCAGCAGCAGGAGCAGCGCCAGGGCGCCTCCTGCTGCCAGCCACATCTGCTCGGAGCTCACCCGTCGACCCTATCGTCCGCGCACGATGCGACGGATTCGCTCCCACCGCTCCTTGACCGCCGCCTCCGCGCCCAACGCCGTCGGGCGGTAGTAGGTCGCATCCTCGACGGCCTCGGGGGCGTACTGCTGCTCGGCCACACCGTAGGGCTCGTCATGGGGATAGACGTACGTCGACCCGTGACCGATCTTCTTGGCCCCGGCGTAGTGGGCGTCGCGCAGGTGCGGGGGCACCTGCCCGATCCGGCCGGCCCGTACGTCGGCACTGGCCGCGTCGACGGCGAGGGTCACGGCGTTGGACTTGGGCGCGACCGCCAGCGCGATGGTGGCCTGGGCCAGGTTGAGCCGCGCCTCGGGCATCCCGATGAGCTGCACCGCCTGGGCGGCCGCCACGGCCGTGGTCAGCGCCGTCGGGTCGGCCAGCCCGATGTCCTCGCTGGCCGAGATGACCAGCCGCCGGGCGATGAAGCGGGGATCCTCACCGGCCTCCATCATCCGGGCCAGGTAGTGCAGGGCGGCATCGGCGTCGGAGCCGCGGATCGACTTGATGAAGGCGCTGATGACGTCGTAGTGCTGGTCGCCCTGGCGGTCGTAGCGCACGGCCGCCTGGTCGACCGCGGTCTCGGCGGTGGACAGGTCGATGTGCGTCTCGGCGGCGGCACCGGCGGCGGCCTCCAGGTAGGTGAGCACCCGACGGGCGTCTCCCCCGGCCAGCCGGACCAGGTGCGCCTTGGCGTCGTCGTCCAGGGTGAAGGCTCCGTCCAGCCCGCGCTCGTCGGCGAGGGCGTGCTCGACCACCTCGGCGACGTCGTCGTCGGTGAGCGACTCCAGGCGCAGCAGCAGGCTGCGCGAGAGCAGCGGGGAGATGACGGAGAAGAACGGGTTCTCCGTGGTCGCCGCGACCAGGGTGACCCACCGGTTCTCCACGCCGGGCAGCAGCGCGTCCTGCTGGGCCTTGCTGAAGCGGTGCACCTCGTCGACGAACAGCACCGTCTCCTGACCGCCTCGGGCCAGCTCGGCGCGTGCCCCGTCGATGGCGGCGCGGACCTCCTTGACGCCGGCGGCGACCGCCGACACCTCGACGAAGCGCCGCTGCGTCTGCTGGCTGACGATGGAGGCGATCGTGGTCTTGCCCGTCCCCGGCGGGCCCCACAGGAGCAGGGACATCGACTTGTCCCCCTCGATGAGCTGGCGCAGCGGCGAGCCCGGCGACCGCAGCTGCGACTGGCCGACGAGCTCGTCGAGGGTGCGCGGACGCATCCGCACCGCCAGCGGTGCCGATGCGTGCAGCGTGTTGTCGGGTCCTGCACCCGCCAGCGATCCCGTGCCCGGGGGGAGACGACCGGAGCCGGGCACCTCGAAGAGTCCGTCCACGACCGTGACAGTAATCCGCGTCGCGACAGCGCCCGTCGGGCCACCCCCGGACGGACTAGTGCTTTACACCAAAGCCCCGCTCGATGCGACGCGCTCACATAACGATCGACTCACGATTGGGGACCCTTTTGGTCTCGCGAGGGGTCATGGCGTGCATCCGGTCGCCTAATGGATGAGGACGAGCCGACGCCACCAGCGACGCCGACCGGCCGACCAACCCTTCTCCCGGAGGACGCGCTCATGAGGCGAACACCGACGTGGCTCATGCTCATCCCGCTCACCGTTCTCGCGCTGGTCCTGGCCAGTTGTTCGAGCGGAGACGACAACGGGGACGGCTCGTCCACGAGCGCACCCGGGGACCAGTCCGCCGGTGGCTCGTTCAGTCTCAACAGCAGCGAGCCCCAGGCGTTCGCCCCGACCAGCAACTGCTACTCCTCCGACTGCACCCAGATCATCAACCTGGTGTGGACGGGTCTGCTGAAGGTGGACCCGGAGACGTCCGAGCAGCAGCTCCAGATGGCCGAGTCGATCGAGTCCAAGGACGGCCAGCACTGGACGATCAAGCTCAAGGACGGCTTCACCTTCCAGAACGGCGAGCCGGTGGACGCCGCGTCCTTCCTCCGGGCGTGGAACTACGCGGCGTACGGCCCCAATGCGACCCAGCTCGGCTTCTTCCTCGCCCGGGTCGAGGGCTACGACGACCTCCAAGGGGACAACCCAAAGGCCAAGGAGCTGTCGGGCATCACGGCGCCCGACGACCTGACCATCAAGATCACTCTGACCGAACCCTTCTCCCAGCTGCCGCTCGTGCTGAGCTTCACTCCCATCGGCGTGCCGATGGCGCAGGCCTGCCTGGACGACATCAAGGCGTGCAACGAGCAGCCGATCGGCAACGGTCCCTACGAGTTCGCCGAGCCGTGGCAGCACAACGACTCCATCACCCTGAAGACGTACGCCGACTACACCGACGACGCGACCGCCGGCCTCGCCGACGAGATCGTCTTCAAGATCTACGCCGACCTCAAGACCGCGTACCGCGACTTCCAGGCCGGCAACCTGGACATCGTGACGCCGGATCCCTCGCAGACCTCGCAGGCCCGCACGGCCTACCCCGACCAGATCCTCGAGGTCGACAACGGGGCCTACAGCTACATGGGCTTCCCGCTTTACGAGAAGGACTTCCAGGACGTCCGCATCCGCCGGGCACTGTCGTTGGCGGTCGACCGGCAGGCCATCATCGACCGCGTCCTGGACGGTCGGTTCACCCCGGCGACCGACGTGATCTCCCCCTTCGTGCCGGGCAGCCGCGACGACGCCTGCACGACCTGCGTCTACGACCCCGAGGAGGCCAAGAAGCTCTGGGACGAGGCCGGGGGGATCCCGGGCAACACGATCAACATCTGGTTCAACAACGACGGTGGTCACGAGGACTGGGTGCAGGCGATGGCCCAGGGGTGGCAGAGCGTCCTCGGCCTGGACTACGAGTTCAAGTCGCAGCCGTTCACCCCCTACCAGGCGGCGCTCGACACCCGCAGCACTGTGGACGGCCCCTACCGCCTCTCGTGGATCCCGGACTACGCGTCCCCGCAGAACTACCTCGATCCGCTCTACGGCCTGGGCAGCACCAACTACGGCGACTGGAAGGGCGCGGAGCACGACAAGTTCCTCCAGCTGCTGGCCAAGGGAGACGCTGCGGCCACGGTGGACGAGGGGCTGCCGTCCTACCAGGCGGCGGCGGACGTGGTGCTCGACTACCAGGTCAACATCCCGCTGTGGTTCGGAAAGACGTTCATCGTCTTCAGCAAGAACGTCGAGAACGTCAAGTACAGCCCCACCGACCAGCTGCTGCTCTCCGGGGTGAGTGTCACCCGGTGAGCGGAAAACCGGGCGCGGACGGGATGGTGCGGTCCGCACCCGTCGTCGTCTCCCGGTCGGCCACCTGCACAGGAAGGGATGGGCCATGGGCCAGTACGCCGTACGTCGGCTGATCCAGTTCATCCCGGTGATGATCGGGACGCTGTTCCTGCTGCATTACCTGACAACGCTTTCCTTCCAGATCAACGGCAATCCCGTGCGCGCGCTCTTCGGGGACCGTCAACCACCACCGGAGACCATCGCGGCCCTGACCCGGGCCTTCGGCCTGGACGACCCGTGCCTCGAACAGCCGGGGAACCCGTGCGTCGGCATGTTCGTCGACCGGATCGGGGGCTACTTCCGCGGTGACTTCGGCGTCGACTTCAACCAGCAGCCGGTCACGGACCTGATCAGGCGCACCGTGGCCATCACGCTGCGGCTCACGTTCCTGGCGATCGTCTTCGAGGCGGTGGTCGGCATCCTCGCCGGTGTCCTGGCCGGTCTACGCAAGGACCGCTTCGCCGACAACCTCGTCCGGATCGGGAGCGTGCTGGCGATCTCGGTCCCGATCTTCGTGCTCGGGGTGCTGGCGCAGATCTTCTTCGGCCTCTACGTCGGCAACTGGGTGAGGGACCGCGGCGCGCCCGGTTGGGTGCAGGCGATCTTCTCCATCTCCTACCAGGCCGACTACCCCTGGGCGAGCCTGGTCGTCCCGGCCATGGTCCTCGGCGCCACGACCCTCGGGATCGTCGCCCGGATGACCCGCACCGGCCTCATCGAGTCCATGCGGTCCGACTACGTCCGGACCGCGCGGGCCAAGGGACTCAGGCCCCGACGGGTGGTCGGCATCCACGCCCTGCGCAACTGCCTGATCCCGGTCGTCACCCTGATCGGCATCGACATCGGGGGGCTGATGGGAGGGGCCCTGGTCACCGAGGGCATCTTCAACATCCCGGGCGTCGGCGGCCTGGTCTTCCGCTCGGTGCGCAACGGGGAGACGCCGATCATCATGGCGGTCGTCCCGCTGCTCGTCCTCGTGTACCTGGTGGCGTCCCTGCTGGTTGACCTGCTCTACGCCGTGCTCGACCCGAGGATCCGCTATGAGTGAGGTCCCCACCCCCGATGCGCCGGCTGCGCTCAGCCCCGGCTCTCCCCACGTCCCCGCCCCACCGGGCTCTCCCGACGCTCCTGCCGCGGTCGCGTCCGGGAGCATCTGGCGTGACGCCTGGCACCAGCTGGTCCGGAACCCGGTGTTCGTCGTCTGCTCGCTGGTGGTGCTGATCGTCATCTCCTGGGCGGCGTTCCCGACGCTGTGGACCGACCTCGGCAAGCTGGAGTGCGACATCAACGTCAACCGCACGCCACCCTCGTGGTTCCCCGGCACCCCGCCCCCCGGCTACGACACGGCTCTGGAGGGCCACCCCCTCGGCACGACGACGCTGGGGTGCGACATGTACTCCCAGATCATCTGGGGAGCACGTCCGTCCATCGTGGTGGCCGTCGTCGTGACCGCGCTGACGGCACTGGTGGGCACGACCCTCGGCCTGGTGGCCGGCTACTACGGCGGCCGGACCGACACCATCATCTCCCGCATCACCGACGTCTTCCTGGGGCTGCCCTTCCTGCTGGGTGCGGTGATCTTCCTGGCCCTCCTGCAGTCGCAGAGCATCTGGGCGGTCATCCTGGTCCTCGTGGTGCTGGGCTGGACCCAGATGACCCGCATCGTGCGCGGCACCACGCTCAGCCTGCGCGACCAGGACTTCGTCGAGGCCGCGCGCGCGATGGGGGCCACGAACCGCCGGATCATCCTGCGGCACATCCTGCCCAACGCACTCGCGCCGATCATCGTGCTGTGCACCATCTACGTCGGGTCCTTCATCGCCGCCGAGGCCACCCTCACCTTCCTCGGGGTCGGGCTCAAACCACCCGAGGTGTCCTGGGGCATCACCATCGCGCAAGGCCAGGACTATGCGGTGGCGGGCTTCCCGCACCTCCTGGTCTTCCCGTGCACCGTGCTGATCGTGACCGTGCTCAGCTTCATCCTCATGGGTGACGCGCTGCGCGATGCACTCGACCCGAAGGGCCGCTGATGTCCGAGTCCGACGTCCTGCAGACCGCCGACCCGACCGGGGAGCGGAAGAGCAGCAAGGCCATCGCCTCGATGCACTTCGACGAGACGGCGCCGCTCCTCGACGTCCAGGACCTCCGGGTCGAGTTCCACACCCACGAGGGGGTGGCCCACGCGGTCAACGGTGTGAGCTTCACCCTCGAGGCCGGTCGGACCCTGGGCATCCTGGGCGAATCCGGGTGCGGCAAGTCCGTCACGGCGCAGGCGATCATGGGGATCCTCGACTCGCCTCCCGCCCGGATCGCGGGGGGACGGGTCCTCCTGTCGGGGGTCGACCTGTTGACCCTCAACGAGGACGACCGTCGCCAGCTCCGCTCCAACCGGATCGGGATGGTGTTCCAGGACGCGCTGAGCGCGCTGAACCCCGTGTTCAAGGTCGGCTGGCAGCTCGGCGAGCTGTTCCGCAAGCACCGGGGCTACACGCGCAGGGAGGCCGACCAGGAAGCCGTCCGCCTCCTCGACCTGGTTGGCATCCCAGCGGCGGCCCAGCGCGTCGACGACTATCCCCACCAGTTCTCGGGCGGCATGCGGCAGCGAGTGATGATCGCGATGGCCCTGGCCCTCGACCCCGACGTCATCATCGCCGACGAGCCCACGACCGCGCTCGACGTCACCGTGCAGGCCCAGATCATGAAGCTCCTGGCCGACCTCCAGGCCGAGCGGAACATGGGGCTGATCCTGATCACGCACGACATCGGGGTGGTGGCCGACGTCGCCGACGACATCTGTGTCATGTACGCCGGTCGCGAGGTCGAGAAGGCCGACGTCTATGCGATCTACGACAGACCCGCTCACCCGTACACCAAGGCCCTCCTGGAGTCGATCCCGCGCATCGACATGAAGGGACACCAGCTCGCCTCGATCCAGGGGCTGCCGCCCAACCTGACCCGGATGCCGTCCGGCTGCGCCTTCCACCCCAGGTGCCGCTTCGCGCGGGAACGCTGCCGTGAGGAGACTCCCCCGCTCTACACCGTGTCCCCCGGTCGACTCAGCGCCTGCCACTTCTTCGAGGAGGTGCTGGAGACATGAGTGAGGTGATCCTGGCCGCGACCGACGTCCGCAAGTACTTCCCGATCACCGCCGGCGTCCTCAAGCACACGGTGGGCCAGGTCCAGGCGGTCGACGGCGTCTCACTGGACCTGCACCGGGGAGAGACCCTGGGGATCGTGGGTGAGTCCGGGTGCGGCAAGTCCACCCTGGCCCGGGTCCTGATGGGCCTCATCCAGGCCACGTCGGGCTCCGTCATGCTCGAGGGCGAGGAGCTGGTCGGCATGAAGGCGAGCCGGCTGCGCCAGATCCGCCGCGACGTGCAGATCATCTTCCAGGACCCCTACTCCTCGCTCGACCCCAGGATGACGGTAGGGAAGATCATCGGCGAGCCGTTCGAGATCCACACGGCGGTGGTCCCCAGGCGTGACCGACGGCGCAAGGTGGAGGAGCTGCTGGAGGTAGTCGGCCTGAGCCCCGAGCACATCAACCGGTATCCGCACCAGTTCTCGGGGGGCCAGCGCCAGCGGATCGGGATCGCCCGGGCCCTGGCCCTGAGCCCGAAGGTGATCATCTGCGACGAGCCCGTCTCGGCCCTCGACATCTCCGTCCAGGCCCAGGTCGTCAACCTGCTGGAGAACCTGCAGTCCGAGCTCGGGCTGTCCTACATCTTCGTCGCCCACGACCTGTCGGTGGTCCGGCACATCTCCGACCGGGTCGGCGTGATGTACCTCGGCAAGATGGTGGAGATCGGCACCGAGGACGAGATCTACGAGCGGCCCACGCACCCGTACACGCAGGCCCTGCTCTCCGCCGTACCGGTCCCCGACCCCAGGATGCGCGGTCGCCGCGAGGAGATCGTGCTCACGGGCGACCTCCCGTCGGCCGCCGACCCACCGTCCGGCTGCCGGTTCCGTACCCGTTGCTGGAAGGCTCAGGACATCTGCGCCGAGCAGGAGCCCGCCCTCGAGGTCCGCCAGGGCGGGGACCACCCGTCGGCCTGTCACTTCGCCGAGATCAAGATCGTCACGCACGCCACGCACTGACGGGCGTCGATGCCGGTCGCGGGTGTGGACCCGGCGACCGGCATCCCGACGAGGTGTGGGAGGTGCCTACCCGGTCAGACGGTCGTGGCCTGCGAGGTCATCCGGCCGGTCTTGACGTCGAACCAGTCCTTCTCGTAGCCGGGGCCGGTCGGGACCAGCACGGCCTCGGGGCCGGCGGACGTCGGGCTGCCCTGGTCGTCGACCCCCAGCAGGCCGGCCGTGACCGGCGTGGCCGGGTGCTGCCCGAGCTCACCGGCGAAGTGGCAGGCCACCTTGTGCCGCGGTCCGACCTGGAGGAGCGGCGGCTCGACCTTGGCACAGATCTCCTGCGCCATCGGGCAGCGGGTGCGGAACCGGCAACCGGAGGGCGGGTTGATCGGGCTGGGGACATCGCCCTCGAGACGGATCCGGTCACGCCGACCGCCGATGGCCGCCTGCTTGACGTCGGGCACGGCCGACAGCAGCGCCTGCGTGTACGGGTGGTACGGCGCGCCGTACAGCGTCTCGCGGTCGGCGATCTCCACGATCTTGCCGAGGTACATCACCGCGACCTCGGGGCAGAAGTGACGCACCACCGCGAGGTCGTGGGCGATGAAGAGGAACGCGATGTCGAACTCCTTCTGCAGGTCCTGCAGAAGGTTGATGACCTGCGCCTGGATCGACACGTCGAGCGCGGAGACCGGCTCGTCGGCCACGAGCAGCTTGGGGTTGAGCGTCAGCGCCCGGGCGATGCCGATGCGCTGGCGCTGTCCGCCGGAGAACTCGTTGGGGTAGCGGTTGTAGTGCTCCGGGTTGAGCCCGACGACCTCGAGCAGCTCCTGGACGCGCGGCAGGACCTTGTTCCGGGGCACGATGTTGTGCACCTGGAGCGGCGCCCCCACGATCGCGCCCACGGTGTGCCGCGGGTTGAGCGAGGTGTAGGGGTCCTGGAAGATCATCTGCACGTCACGACGCAGCGGCTTCATCGCCCGGTTGGACAGCTTCGCCAGGTCCTTGCCCTCGAACATCATCGAGCCGCCGGTGGGCGTGTAGAGGCGCGTGATGAGGCGTCCGGTCGTGGACTTGCCACACCCCGACTCCCCCACCAGGCCAAGCGAGCCACCCCGCGGCACCTGGAAGGAGACGCCGTCGACGGCCTGCACCTGGCCGATCGTGCGCCGCATGAGGCCCGAGGACCTCACCGGGAAGTACATCTTCAGGTCCTCGACCTCGAGCACCGCGGGCGCGTCCGGGTCGAGCCTGCTGGCCACGTGACCCTGGTAGGCGTCCGGGAGGAGGATCTCGTGGTCGCTGTACGCGTCGTGGGGCTCGGTGACCAAGTCGCGCTCACCGGTCTCGGCGGCGTTGGCACCCACCTCGGTGGGCTCGATCTGGGCCTTGGCGTTGGGGTCCTGGGTCATCGGATCTCCTCGACCAGGTCGGGGGCGATCTCCGGGAGGACCTCGGTCCGGTAGATCAGCTCGGGGTTGGGCAGGTGGCAGCGCTTGAGGTGGTTGACACCGGAGGCTGCGGTCAGCTCGGGCAGCTGCGTCGAGCAGAGGTTGCCGGGCACCTTGTCCACGTGGGCGCAGCGCGGGTGGAAGGAGCACCCGGACGGCGGGCTCAGCAGGCTGGGCGGGTTGCCGGGGATCGGGATCAGTCGCGCGTCGGTGCTGGCGGCGACATCCGGGATGCTGGAGAGCAGGCCCCAGGTGTAGGGCATCTCCGGCCGGGTCAGGATCTGCTTGACCGTGCCGTACTCCACGGCCCGGCCGGCGTACATCACAAGCACGTCGTCGGCCGTCTCGGCGATGACGCCGAGGTCGTGGGTGATGATGACGACCGCGGAGTTGAACTCGCGCTGCAGGTCCTGGAGAAGGTCGAGGATCTGGGCCTGCACCGTGACGTCCAGGGCGGTGGTGGGCTCGTCCGCGATGAGCAGCGACGGGTCGTTGACCAGGCCCATCGCGATCATGGCGCGCTGGCGCATGCCCCCGGAGAACTGGTGCGGGAAGTCGTCGACGCGACGGTCCGGCTGCGGGATCCCGACCCGGTCGAGCATCTCGACGGCCTTGCGCCTCGCATCGCGCTTGGACGCGCTCGTGTGGTGCACCATGTAGGCCTCGGCGAGCTGGTCGCCGATCTTGTAGAACGGGTGCAGGGCCGCCAGTGCGTCCTGGAAGATCATCGAGACCTGGTTGCCGCGGAGCTTGCGCATCCGCGCCTCGGAGAGGCCCACAACCTCGGTGCCGGCCACGCGGATGGAGCCGGTGATCTTGCTGGACTTGGCGTCGTGCAGACCGAGGACGGCCAGGCTGGAGACCGACTTGCCGGATCCGGACTCACCCACGATGCCGAGGGTCTTGCCCATCTCGACGGTGTAGCTCAGACCCTTGACGGCCATCACCGGTCCGTCCTGGGTCGGGAAGGTCACCGACAGGTCCTCGACGGCCAGGATCGGCCCCTCGTCCTCGGCGCGCGTGGCCGACGCGGACTGGGTCACTGCGGGAGTCGTTGTCACGAGAGCCTCACCCTCGGGTCGAGGAAGCTGTAGATGATGTCCACGACCAGGTTGGAGATGATCAGGAGTACGGCGCTGAACAGGGCCGTGGCAGCCACCACGGGCAGGTCCTTGAGCTGGACCGCCTGGAGGCTCCAGAAGCCGATGCCGTTGATGTCGAAGATACGTTCGGTGAAGATCGTGCCGGCCAGCAGGGTGCCGAAGTCGATGCCGAAGATGGTGACGACCGGCACCAGCGCAGCGCGCAGGCCGTGCTTGTAGACCACGGTCCGCTCGGGGAGCCCCTTGGCCCTGGCCGTGCGGATGTAGTCCTCGCTCAGGGCCTCGACCATCGACCCACGCGAGTAACGGGTGTACTGCGTGCACCCGAAGATGCCGAGCGCCACCCACGCCAGGAACATCCCGCCGAACCACTTCGCCGGGTTCTCGGTGATCGGGAAGTACCCCGTGTCACTCACGAACGGCGCTTCCCACAGGACCGTGAGGTAGAGCCACGTCAACAGGGCGAAGAGGTAGTACGGGATGGAGCTGAGGAACAGGAAGCTCGAGACCAGCGCCTTGTCCGCGACGCTCCCTCGTCGGCGTGCTGCTGCGACGCCGATCGGGATGCCGAACAGGAGGTAGAGGAACGCGCCGCCGACGGCCACCGAGATGGTGGCGGGCAGGCGCTTGACCAGCTCTTGCGAGACGGGCTGCTTGGTCAGGTAGGAGACGCCCAGGCAGGGGGCGTGGCAGTCGTAGGTCGAGGACGCGATGGTGATCTCGCGGCCGACGAAGACGCCCTTCGCCCACTTGAGGTACTCCTCGTGGACGGGATTGTTGTAGCCGAGGGTCCGCTCGTAGATCTCGATGCGGTCACCGCAACGATTGCTGGTCTCACGGTCACAGATGGTCTGCGCCGGGCTCGAGGGTCCGAACCAGAACAGCAGGAAGATCGCGATCGACACCAGGGTGAGGACGAGCGCACCTGAGATCAACCGCTTGACGAGATAGGCGAACATCTCAGCCTCTCCGGGGGGTGATGGACGTGTGCGGGCTGACGAGTGGGGGCCCCGGTCTGGGACCCCCACCCGTCATCTGTTGCTATGGCAGAACTGTCGTGCGTCGAACGGTGATGCGTGAGCACGGTGGTGCAAGTGAACTACAGGGTTCATCCGATGAACAGCGAGCGCAAGGGCTCACTGCATCACGAAGATGTCCTTGTAGTTCGGGGCACCGAGGGCGCCGTCACCGGACGGGTTGCCGATCTTGGAACCGAAGACGAAGAGGTCGTTGCGGAACGCGGTGGGGATGATCGGGAAGTAGTCCGTCATGATCTCCTCGTCCAGCGCGCCCCAGGCGTCAGCCTGGTCCTCGAGCGGCATCGTGGCGATGTCGTCCATCTTCTTGTCGATCGCCGGCTCCGAGAACTGCGCGGTGTTGTACACGGCGTCGGTCTTGAGGAGCGGCGGGATCATGGTCGAGCCGGCGGGCCAGTCCGAGCACCAGTTGACGCCACGCAGGTTGAGCTGCTTGTTCGTCTTGTTGTCGGGGTCGAGCCACACGTCGTACGGCGAGACCTGGACCGGGATGGCCTTGACCTTGAAGCCGGCCTCCTCGAAGCCCTTGGTGAGCTGCTTCTGACCGGCGACAGCCAGCGGGTCGGTCTCGTAGTAGATCATCGTGATCTGGTAGCCCTCTTCGCCAGCCTCGGCGAGCAGCTCCTTGGCCTTCTCCGGGTTGTAGGTGATCTGCTCACCGTCGACCTGGAAGTCCTTCTTGCCAGCCATGCCGGGGGGCATGACGGAGTTGGCCGGGATGCGGGTGACGCCGGGCACCTCGCCCGTCGCGAACCACATGTCCTCGTACGGGTAGGCGTAGGCCAGGGCCTTGCGCACGTTGATGTCGGTGATCTTGGTGTAGTCCGGCGTCAGCGTGGAGACACACTGCGACGTCTGCTGCACCAGGCGGTCACCCAGGGCGTCGTTGGCCTCGGTGTACTTGTCCGAGCCCAGCGCGGTCGAGATCGCGGTCTGCGAGTCGGTGTTGTCCGACAGCATGATCTGGTCGACCTTGGCCGGGTCCTCGTTGAACTTGAAGACCCACTTGTCGACGTACTGGTGACGGCCCGGGTCGGAGTTCGGGTCCCACTGGTCGTTCTTGACCAGGGTGAGCTCCTGGTTGGGCTGGAAGTCCTCGATCATGTAGGGACCGTTGGACAGCGGGTCCTGGCCGTAGTTCGGCGGCTTGGAGGCGTTGCCGAGCGGAGCCGGGCCCATCGCCATGAAGGCGCCCCAGTAGTCCATGTCCGGGAAGGGGGTCGCCATCTTGATGGTGACGTCCTGGCCGGAGACGGTGATGCCGTCGTACTTCTCACCCTTGGCGGTGTACGGACCGGCGTAGTCCTTGCCGTCCAGGAAGTAGTTCTTGGAGTACTCCGTGCCGGGACCCGACGGGAAGGTGTCGGCGTCGAGCGAGCGCTGCATGCCCCAGGCGACCTCCTCCGCGGTGACGGGCTTGCCGTCCTCCCACTTCGCGTCGTCGCGGATCGTGAAGGTCCACTCCGTGAAGTCGTCGTTCGGGGTGCCCAGGTCGGTGGCGAGGTCGGGGACCAGGAGCGGCTGGCCGTTCTCGTCACGCACGTACTGCGTGAGCGAGCGGTGGGTCAGCGCCTGCTGGATCGAGTTGCCGGTGACGGACCAGCCGTCGGTCGGGTCCAGCGAGTTGGGGCCGGGGTCGCCCGGCAGGTAGACCGTGACGGTCCCACCAGCGGTGGCACCATCGACGTCCGCGGCGGGGCCCTGACGCGTCGCGTCCTTGCCTCCACCCTCCTGCGAACCGAACTCTCGGTCAGTGCCCGAACCGGAGGAGCTGCTGTCGTCGCCCCCGCCGCCACAGGCAGCAAGGGAGAGGAGAGCAACGCCGGCCACGAGCGCGAGCGGCTTGTTCCGCTTCATGCTTCCAGCCTTTCTTATCTGTGATCGTGCCGACGGCAGGTGCTGTCGGCAACGTTCTGCATCGAGGACCGGATGGTCAGCGACGAGTCTTGGGGTCCAGGGCGTCGCGGATCGCGTCGCCGAGGAGGTTGAGGGAGAGCACGAGCAGCACGACGCCGATCAGGGGCTCCCACAGGTAGAGCGGGTACTGCTCGAAGTAGGGGATCGCGAAGCTGATCGTGCGTCCCCACGACGCGCCGTCGGTGACGCCGATCCCGAGGAAGGCCAGGCCGGCCTCGGCGGCCACGAACGCCGGCAGCATCAGCGACACGCTGATGATGATCGGCGCGGCCAGGTTGGGCATGAGCTCCTTGAACAGGATCCGGGACGTCGGCATGCCGAGCACCCGGGCCGCCTGCACGAACTCACGCTCGCGCAGCGACAGCACCTCGCCACGGATCAGGCGGGCCATGCCCATCCAGCCGAACAGCGCCAGGACGGCGACGAGGCTGAACTTCTGGATCGTGGGGTAGTTGTCGCTGGAGTTGAACCGCTCGTTGAGGATCGGCGCGATGGTCAGCGCGGCGAGCAGGAAGGGCACCGTGAGGAACGTGTCCACGAAGAACGACAGGACGCGGTCGACGACGCCGCCGAGGAAGCCGGCGAGGAGTCCGACCACGATGCCGACGACGGTGGCGAAGAGCGTGGCGCCGGCCGCGATGAGCAGCGAGGTGCGGGCGCCGTAGAGCCAGTAGGCGAGGTTGTCGTCCGCGGTGCGGGGCGCGATGCCGAACGGGTGGTCCATGGTGAAGCCGCCGTTGGGCGGGCCGTACTCCGGCTTCGGCATGCCGCCGTTGAGCACGTCGAGGTACTGGCTGGCCAGCACGGTGTCGGTGCTGACGCCGAAGAACTTGCTGATCACGCCGGCGAAGGCGGCGATCAGGATGAAGAACACGATGACGAAGACACAGATCATCGCGATCTTGTCCTTGACGAGCCGGCCCGCGGCGATCCGCATCGGCGACTTGCCGGCGATCTCCTTCGAGGCCTTGCTGTTCGGGTCGACGGTGGTCTCGTCGGTCAACGAGCCCAAGGTCTCGGGTGCAGTCGGCTGCGACATGCTCTCCCTATCTGGCCGGGATGCTGGACCGGATCCTGAGTGATGTGTCCGGGCCGCCCTGACGGGGGGTGTGGGCGGCGCCGAAAGGGGACTCTATGTGACGGATCACGCACAAACGATCACCGACGCGTAACGATCCGGACACGACCCTCGGGCCCGGATCGCCGCAGAATCACCCCAGGATCACTCCTGCGGCGACACATCCTGCGCCGGCTTCGCGTCGACACCGGCCTCCTTGCGCTGTTCTGCGGAGATGGCGGCAGGCGCCGCCGTGAGGGGGTCGTAGCCCCCTCCGGACTTTGGGAACGCGATGACGTCGCGGATGGAGTCGGTGCCCGCCAGGAGCGCGCAGATGCGGTCCATGCCCACCGCGATGCCGCCGTGCGGGGGTGCACCGAACTTGAAGGCGTCGAGCAGGAAGCCGAACTTCTCCTGCGCCTCCTCCTCGCCGAGGCCCATGACCGCGAAGACCCGCTTCTGGACGTCCTCGCGGTGGATCCGGATCGAGCCACCGCCCAGCTCGTTGCCGTTGCAGACGATGTCGTAGGCGTAGGCCAGCGCGCTGCCGGGGTCGGTGTCGAAGGTGTCGGCGAACTCCGGCTTGGGGCCGGTGAAGGCGTGGTGCACGGCCGTCCAGGCTCCCGCACCCACCGCGACGTCGCCGCTCTCGACCGCATCCGAGCTGGGCTCGAACATGGGGGCGTCGACGACCCAGGTGAAGGCGAAGGCGGACTCGTCGATCAGCTCGCCCCGACGTCCGATCTCGAGGCGCGCGGCGCCGAGAAGGGCGCGGCTGGACTTGGCCGGGCCGGCGGCGAAGAAGATGCAGTCGCCCGGCGCGGCGCCGACGTGGGAGGCCAGTCCGGCCTTCTCCTCGTCGGTGATGTTCTTCGAGACCGGACCGGTCAGCTCGCCGTCCTCCTGGACCAGCACGTAGGCCAGGCCCTTGGCGCCTCGCTGCTTGGCCCAGTCCTGCCACGCGTCGAGCTTCTTGCGGGGCTGGCTCGCGCCGCCCGGCATGACGACCGCACCGACGTACGGCGCCTGGAAGACCCGGAACGGGGTGTCCTTGAAGTAGTCGGTGCACTCGACGAGCTCGAGGCCCATGCGCAGGTCGGGCTTGTCGGAGCCGAAGCGACGCATGGCGTCGGCGTACGTCATCCGGGGCAGCGGGCGCGGGATCTCGACGTCGATGAGGCACCACATGGCGGCCAGCACGTCCTCCATCAGCTCCATGACGTCGTCCTGGTCGACGAAGCTCATCTCGATGTCGAGCTGGGTGAACTCCGGCTGGCGGTCGGCGCGGAAGTCCTCGTCGCGGTAGCAGCGCGCGATCTGGTAGTAGCGCTCCATGCCGGCGACCATCAGCAGCTGCTTGAACAGCTGCGGGCTCTGCGGCAGGGCGTACCAGCTGCCCGGCTGGAGGCGCGCGGGCACCAGGAAGTCGCGGGCGCCCTCGGGTGTGGAGCGGGTCAGCGTGGGCGTCTCGATCTCGACGAAGGCGTGGGCGTCGAGCACGTCGCGCGCGGCCTTGTTGATCTTCGAGCGCAGGCGCAGGGCCTCGTTGGGGCCGCTGCGGCGCAGGTCGAGGTAGCGGTGCTTGAGCCGTGCCTCCTCCCCCACGTCGACGTGGTCGTCGATCGGGAAGGGCAGCGGGGCCGCGGCGCTGAGGACCTCGACGTCGTCGGCGATGACCTCGATCTCGCCGGAGGGCAGGCCGGGGTTGGCGTTGCCCTCGGGGCGGGCACTGACCTGGCCGGTGACCTTGATGCAGAACTCGCTGCGCAGGGCGTGCGCGACGGCCTCGTCGCGCACCACGACCTGGACGACGCCGCTGGCCTCGCGGAGGTCCAGGAAGGCCACTCCCCCGTGGTCACGGCGCCGGGCCACCCACCCGGCAAGGGTGACGGTCTGGCCGACGTGCTCGGCGCGCAGGGCGCCGGCGTCATGGGTGCGGATCACGGGTTCTCCTCGGTGTTGATGTCGGTGGTGGAGGTGCGAGCGGAGCGGGCCTCGAGACCCGGGGTGCTGATGCTGGGACGGAGGTCCTCCTGCGGCGGGCTCCAGGCGGCGGGGTCCGCCTCGACCTGGGCGCCGGAGCGGATGTCCTTGACCTGGTGGGTGCCGTCGGCCTGGACGAACCAGACGTACGGGATGCCGCGGCGCTCGGCGTACCGGATCTGCTTGCCGAACTTCGCGGCGTCGGGAGCGACCTCGCAGGCGATGTCGCGGCGGCGCAGGTCGGCGGCCACGGCGCTGCTCGCGGGACGCGAGTCCTCGTCGACGACCGCGACCAGCACGGCGCTGGGCACCGAGCGCGAGGCGGTGAGGCCGGTCCGGGCCAGCAGCGGGACGACGACGCGGCTCACGCCGAGCGAGATGCCGACCCCGGGGTACGTCGTGCGACCGTCGCTGGCCAGCGCGTCGTACCGACCGCCGGAGCAGATGGAGCCCATCGACTCGTAGCCGTCGAGGCGCGTCTCGAAGACGGTGCCCGTGTAGTAGTCCAGCCCGCGGGCGATCGAGAGGTCGGCGGTGACCCGCACCCGGTCGGAGACCAGGTCCGCGCAGCCGCGCACCAGCGCGGAGAGCTCGGCGAGACCCTCGTCCAGCAGCGCGTGCTCGACGCCCAGGGCGCGCACGGCGTCCACGAACCCGTCGTCGTCGGAGCGGATGGTCGCCAGCTGGAGCACGCGGTCGGCGTTCTCGACGGACAGGCCGGCGTCCTGCAGCAGGAGGTCGCGGACCTTGTCGACGGGGAGCTTGTCGAGCTTGTCGACCAGCCGCATGACCTCGTCGGTGTCCCCGTTGTCGGCGCTGATCCCGAGACCGGCGTAGAAGCCCTGGATGAGCTTGCGGTTGTTGACCTGGAGGCGGAAGGCGGGCAGGAAGTCCAGGCGGGTCAGCGCGTCCACCATGACGCGGGTGACCTCGATGTCGTGGTGGAAGGCGAGCGAGTCGCGCCCCACGATGTCGATGTCGGCCTGCGTGAACTCCCGGAAGCGACCCTCCTGGGGGCGCTCGCCGCGCCAGGCGCGCTGGATCTGGTGGCGTCGGAACGGGAAGTCGAGCTTGCCGGCGTTCTCCAGGACGTAGCGGGCGAAGGGGACGGTGAGGTCGAAGTGCAGGCCGAGCCCGGCGTGGCCCTCGGCGGACTCCTCGTGCAGGCGACGCAGGAGGTAGACCTCCTTGGAGGTGTCCCCCTTGCGGAGCAGCTGGTCGAGGGGCTCGACGGCCCGGGTCTCGATGCCCGCGAAGCCGTGCAGCTCGAAGGTGTGGCGCAGGGTGTCGATGACCTGCTGCTCGACGATGCGCTGCGCAGGCAGCAGCTCGGGGAACCCGCTCAGGGGCGTGGGCTTGCTCATGTGTCTCTCGGCCTCGGGTGCTCTACTGGAACGACGGGCCCTGCTCGGCTCCGTGCTGGAGCTCGAGCAGGTAGGGGTTGGTGGCGCGCTCGCGCCCGATGGACGTCTGCTCGCCGTGGCCGGGCAGCACCACGATGTCGTCGGCGAGCGGCAGGACCTTGTGGGTGAGGCTGCGCAGCATGGTGGCGTGGTCGCCGCCGGGGAGGTCGGTTCGCCCGATGGACCCGGCGAAGAGCAGGTCCCCGGAGAACATGACGTCGCTGATGTCCTGCTCGCCGTACGGCGTCCGGAACGTCACCGATCCCTCGGTGTGGCCCGGCGTGTGGTCGACCACGAACCGGAGCCCGGCCAGCTCGATCTCCTGCAGGTCCGACAGCTCACGCACGTCGTCGGGCTCGGCCCACTCGTAGCTGCCGCCGAGCAGCATCGCGGTGGTCTCGCGGCTCATCCCGGCCATCGGGTCGGTGAGCAGGTGCCGGTCGCTCGGATGGATCCACGCGGTGGCGTCGTAGGTGCCGGCGACCGGGGCGACGCACCACATGTGGTCGACGTGACCGTGGGTCACCAGGACCGAGACCGGCTTGAGGCGGTGCTCGCGCACGACCTCGTCCACTCCTGCTGCGGCGTCCTTGCCGGGATCGATGACGACGCACTCGCTGCCGGCGCCGGTGGCCACGACGTAGCAGTTGGTGCCCCAGGGTCCAGCGGGAAAGCCGGCGATGAACACGGGGCAACAGTCCTTGGAGTGAGTCGGGCGGGTACGGCGAGGAGTCAGCCTACCGAGGCCGGTCAGGGGGGTGACTACGATGGGCGACCATGAGCGCCGACAAGCAGTCCTCGCAGGCTTCCGACTGGGGCCGGGTCACCGAGGACGGCACCGTATTCGTCAGGACCGTCGATGGAGAACGCTCCGTGGGGCAGTACCCCGAGGGGACTCCAGAGGAGGCACTGAAGTTCTTCACCGACCGCTACGACGCCCTCGCGTTCGAGGTGCAGCTGCTCGAGCAGCGCATCGGCGCGGGCAAGCTGAGCCCGGAGGAGGCCGCCACCACGGTCAAGGCCCTGCGCGAGCAGGTCGTCGGCGCCAACGCCGTCGGTGACCTCAACGGCCTCGCCGCCCGGCTCGACGCCACCGGCCCCGTCATCGCGAGCCAGCGCGACGCCCGGCGGGCCGAGAAGGCCCAGCGCAGCGCCGAGTCGCGTGCGGAGAAGGACAAGATCGTCTCCGAGGCCGAGAAGCTCGCCGAGAGCAACGACTGGCGCAACGGCGCCAACCGCCTGCGCGACCTCCTCGACCAGTGGAAGGCGCTCCCCCGCCTCGACCGGGCCACGGACGACACCCTGTGGCGCCGCTTCTCGTCCGCGCGGACGACGTACACGCGACGCCGCAAGGCGCACTTCGCCGAGGAGCACGGCCGCCGCGACACCGCCCGTGTCGTCAAGGAGCGGCTCGCGACCGAGGCGGAGGGCCTGGCCACGTCGACCGACTGGGGTCCGACCGCCGGCCGCTACCGCGACCTGATGCGCGAGTGGAAGGCCGCCGGACCGGCGCCCCGCGAGGTCGACGACCAGCTGTGGCAGCGCTTCCGCGGCGCCCAGGACACGTTCTTCGGCGCCCGCGACGCGGCCAACGCCGAGCTGGACCAGGAGTTCGCCGCCAACGCGGAGGTCAAGGAGGCCCTGCTCGTCGAGGCCGAGGCACTCGTGCCGCGGCTGCGCGGCGAGGACGCCGACCTCGAGGCGGTCAAGAAGGCCTTCCGCGACATCGCCGACAAGTGGGACGAGGCCGGCAAGGTCCCCCGCGACCGGATGAAGGACCTCGAGGGTCGCATCCGCAAGGTCGAGCAGGCCATCCGCTCGGTCGAGGACGACCAGTGGAAGCGCTCCGACCCGGAGAAGTCCGCACGCGCCGACGACATGGTCTCCAAGCTCGAGGCCGGCATCGCCGAGACCCAGGCCAAGCTCGACAAGGCGAGGGCAGCCGGCGACGACCGACGGACCAAGGACCTCGAGTCCGAGCTGGCCAACAAGCAGGCCTTCCTCGACATGGCCCGCCGGGCGTCCGAGGAGTTCGGCGCCTGAGGTCCCACCCGTCGCAGGAAACCCCGCCGCGGCGGGGTTTCCTGCACATCGTGGTGGTTGCAAAGGCCACAGACCGTGGGACGAGGCCACACGGTCGTACGCCGAGCCGGCCGAGCGGCCTGTCAGGCGGTGGTGCGCCGTGAGTCAAGGATGGCCCGGATGCGGGCCGCCGTACGAACAGGGTTCTCCAGGTCCGCCCACCCGATACGGATGCACACCCAGCCCGTGAGCTGGCTGATGCGCAGCTCGCGACGCTTCTCCCGCATCAAGAAGTCCTCCAGTGACTCGTTCGGCCGGCGGAACCGCTCGTACTTGATGCGCCCGTCGAACTCGAGGAACACCCCGTGCTTGCGCCAGGCGAAGTCCACACGCGCGATCTGGCGGCCCCTCTCGTCGAGGATCTCGACCTGGGGCTCGGGGCAGGGCAGTCCCTGCTTCCAGCACATGAAGTGCGTCCGGGTCTCCGCGGCGGACTCGTGCCTGCTGTCGGCGAGGCGGAAGATGACCTCGTTGGCCAGCGAGCGTGGCCAGTGCGTCGCCCGGTCGAGCGCCGCCTTCACGTCCTCAGGGGCCGCCGAGGCGATACGCAGCAGACCGTCGACCATGACGAGAGCCTGCTCGACACCGACGACGGTCGGAACCTCGACCGCCGCTCGGAGAGGGGCGGTGACCCGCACTCCGTTGGTCTCGTGAATCTCGTCGTCGGCCAGGATGCCGCGGTGGTTCCAAACACCGGCCTCCCGCCTGCGCGGCTTGCTGTCGGTGCGGGTGACATGGACGACGGAGAGGTCGACGTCCCAGACGGGCGCCCCGAGCTCGACCGCGGCGGAGACGTGGCTCAGCACTGCGGTGGGGTGGGCAGTCAGCAGCACGGCCCGCGCCAGGACCCGGTGTCGATCCGTCTCCGAGAGGTCGCGCCACAGCGGCCCGCCGACGTAGGCGCCCCGACGCACACGGTGCCACGCCCCCGTGCGCACCCTGAGCTGGATGCCCCGGTCCGTGTAGCCCCACGCGATGGCGTGCCGGCGCAGGAACACCGCGTTGGTCAGGTCGATCACTGGTGGCGCGTTCATGCCGCAAGAGGTTCCCGCGCGGCGGATCCCCTACGCCTGCCGCCCGGCGGCTGTGGACGACGTACGACTCCGTGGGTCGTGTGCACGGTTCGTGGCCTTTGCAGCGGCCACGATGAGCAGGAAACCCCGCCGCGGCGGGGATTCCTGCCGGGGCATCAGGACGTGACGCGGTAGGCGTCGAAGACGCCGTTCACCGAGCGGACGGCGCGGAGCACGCTGTCGAGGTGCGAGGCGTCGGCCATCTCGAAGCTGAAGCGGCTCTTGGCCACCCGGTCGCGGGTGGTGGAGAGGGTCGCGCTGAGGATGTTCACGTGGGCGTCCGAGAGCACCATGGTGATGTCGGACAGCAGCCGGGCCCGGTCGAGGGCCTCCACCTGGATGTTGACCAGGAAGGTCGACTGGGACGTGGGCGCCCACTCGACCTCCAGCAGCCGCTCGGGCTGGCTCTCGAGGTTGCCGGCGTTGGTGCAGTCCTTGCGGTGGACCGAGACACCGCCGCCCTTGGTCACGAAGCCCAGGATCGGGTCCGGAGGGACCGGGGTGCAGCACTTGGCCAGCTTGACCCACAGGTCCTCGACGCCCTTGACGATGACTCCGGCGTCGCTGGAGGTCGGCTTGGTGCGGCCGCGGCGGCCCGTGATGGTGACGCCCTCCGCGAGGTCCTCGGCCGCGCCGTCGTCCCCGCCGTGCAGGTCGATGACCCGGCGTACGACGGCCTGGGCACTGAGGTTGCCCTCCCCCACGGCCGCGTAGAGCGCGGAGACGTCGGCGTGGTTGAAGTGCGCGGCGACGAGCGACAGCGACTCGTGCGTCATCAGGCGCTTGAGGGGCAGGCCCTCCTTGCGCATCATCCGCCCGATCTGCTCCTTGCCGCGCTCGATCGCCTCCTCGCGCCGCTCCTTGGTGAACCACTGGCGGATCTTGGAGCGCGCCCGGGGCGACTTGACGAAGTTGAGCCAGTCCCGCGACGGGCCGGCGCCGGCGGCCTTGGAGGTGAACACCTCGACCACGTCGCCGTTGTCGAGGGACGACTCCAGGGGCACCAGGCGTCCGTTGACCCGGGCGCCGATGGTGTGGTGACCGACCTCGGTGTGGACGGCGTAGGCGAAGTCCACGGGGGTCGAGCCCACGGGCAGCGGCATCACGTCGCCGCGGGGGGTGAAGACGTAGACCTGGGCGCGGTTCATCTCGAAGCGCAGCGACTCCAGGAACTCCCCCGGGTCCTCGACCTCGCTCTGCCAGTCCATGAGCTGGCGCAGCCACGACATGTCGTCGAGGTCGCCCGGGCGGTCGGTGTCGACCCCGGCCTTGCCGTCCTCCTTGTACTTCCAGTGCGCCGCGACGCCGTACTCCGCGCGACGGTGCATCGCGAAGGTCCGGATCTGCAGCTCGACGGGCTTGCCCTGCGGGCCGATGACCGTCGTGTGCAGCGACTGGTACATGTTGAACTTCGGCATCGCGACGTAGTCCTTGAAACGTCCCAGGACGGGGTTCCACCGCGAGTGCAGGACACCGAGGACGGAGTAGCAGTCGCGGTCCTCCTCGACGAGGATCCGGATGCCGACCAGGTCGTAGATGTCGGAGAACTCGCGGCCCCCGACGATCATCTTCTGGTAGATCGAGTAGTAGTGCTTGGGCCGTCCGGTGACCTTGGCCTTGATCTTCGCGTCGCGCAGGTCGGACTCGACGCCGGCGATGACCTCGGCGAGGAACTGGTCGCGCGAGGGCGCGCGCTCGGCCACGAGCCGCACGATCTCGTCGTACATCTTGGGGTGCAGGGTCGCGAAGGCGAGGTCCTCGAGCTCCCACTTGAGGGTGTTCATGCCGAGCCGGTGGGCCAGCGGCGCGTAGATGTCGAGGGTCTCGCGGGCCTTGCGCTCCTGCGTCTCGGCCTTGAGGTAGCGCAGCGTGCGCATGTTGTGCAGCCGGTCGGCGAGCTTGATGACCAGCACCCGGATGTCGCGCGACATCGCGACGATCATCTTGCGGATGGTCTCGGCCTGCGCCGAGTCGCCGTACTGCACCTTGTCCAGCTTGGTCACGCCGTCGACCAGCACCGCCACCTCGTCGCCGAAGTCCTTGCGCAGCTGCTCGAGCGTGTACGGCGTGTCCTCGACCGTGTCGTGCAGCAGCGCCGCCACCAGGGTCGGCTCGGTCATGCCGATGTCGGCCAGGATCGTGGTGACCGCGAGCGGGTGGGTGATGTAGGGGTCGCCGCTCTTGCGCATCTGCGAGCCGTGCATCTGCTCCGCCACCCCGTAGGCGCGTTCGAGCAGCGCCAGGTCGGCCTTGGGGTGGTTGGCCCGCACGGCACGGAGGAGCGGCTCGAGCACGGGGTTGCCGGTGGGTGCCTTCGCCCCGATCCGGGCCAGCCGCGACCGCATGCTGCGGGCCGAGACGGGCACGTCCGTGGACCGCTCGCGCGGTACCGGTGTCGTGATCTCCTCGGCCATTCGCCCAGTCTAGTGACGACTCCCCGGGCGCGGTGCGGTGACCGTCACGGTCAGACGGTCATGAGGGCGGTGAGCGGCAGTCCGCCGACGCCGTCACGGCCCGGCAGGAAGCTGAGCTCCATGAGCACCGCGACGCCGACGCACGTGCCGCCGCACCGCTCCACGAGCTCACGCGTCGCCGCCACCGTGCCACCGGTGGCGAGCACGTCGTCGACCAGCAGCACCCGGTCGCCGGGCGCGATGCCGTCGCGGTGCACCTCGAGGGTCGCCTCGCCGTACTCGAGTGAGTAGGACACGGCGTGCGTCGCGCGCGGCAGCTTGCCGGCCTTGCGGACCGGCACGAACCCCGCGCCCAGCTCGAGGGCGACGGGCGCGGCCAGGATGAAGCCGCGGGCCTCCATGCCGACCACCTTGTCCACGGCGACGCCCCCGGCGTCGTCCCGACCGGCCGCGGCCAGCGCGGCCACCACGGACCCGAAGGCCACGTGGTCGGCCAGCAGCGGGGTGATGTCCTTGAACACGACCCCCGCCTCGGGGTAGTCGGGGACGTCGATGATCAGCCGATCGAGGTGGGCACGGGCCTCGCGGCTCACTTCCTGCCCCGCTTCGACCTGGACTGCCTGGTGGGCTGCACGCGGCCCGACGAGGCGCTCTGCCTGACCGGGCCGTGGGCCGGAGGAGCCACCCGCCCCTTGCCCAAGGCCTCCTGGCGCCGCGGCGGGGCCATGACCGGACGGCGCCGCACGGTGCCGTCGGCGTCGACGTTGCGCGGGTCCGGCGGCGGTGCGGCGTTGCGGTCGGCGGCGTTGACCCGGGCGTAGGGGTCGGCGGCCATCTCGCGGCGTCGGGCCGCGGCCCGAC